>CAYFVL010000030.1:0-30602 GCA_964346405.1 uncultured Fibrobacterota bacterium | reverse complement strand
ACTAAACCACAACATCTAGTGGTTACCCACGGAAATGCCGGATGACCCAGAAAAAAACCGGTGTCGGGAGACTGATTGGTTCATTGAAGAATATGGGCTTGTGGCGAAGCAGCCAGGAGATTTGGTTTTCCCGCGCCAGCACCCCGATAGCTTCAGCCGCCGACTGCCCGGCTCCAATCAACAGTATCCGTTTCCCGCAGAGCCTCTGGAACCGTTTGACGTCCCAAGCATGAATCACAAGGTCGGAACCAAGTCCGACAAGTGCGGAGGGCAGATATTTGTGCGATTCGATTCCGATAGCGATAATAACAGTATCGGTGAAAAGTGAACTGCCATTTTCGCACATAAGATCAAAACCCCCATCGCGTCTTGCCAATTTGGTGACATACGTATTTTCTATCGGATACGGCAATCTCCGAAGAACATCCGTCAAGTATGCGCGGAAAATATCTACCGGAATACGCTCCTTAAGGATTTGGTCAACGTTACCGGGATGCGTATCCTGGAGATAGCGAAGAAAAGAATAGCGTTTATCCGGCGAATAAATTTCGCTGGTATGCCAATCGGAACGAATTGCCATGTTATCCTGTGTATGTTCAAACCATAGCGAAAACGGTTTCCCGAAGATTATGAAGTCTATGCTTCGGGAATACAGTTCATTGGCATTGTTGATACCATACGGGCCGCCGCCGATTATAGCTACTTTTGTTCGCGCTTTCATAGCCCCCTCGCTCCCGGATTCACTGCCGCATGCGCACATGTTTCACTCTGGGAATGATGTAGCGACAACGATAATGATGGAAATGTACCAAGCTTTTTTCCATGAATTCCATACCCCGCGAAAATGAGCGCTCCTGTTGTCAGTATCACACTCCATACGGAATAGTTCGTAAGGAAGAATGATAAAAGAGCGGCAGGATTTACCGAATAGCCTGAATATAAGGTCTGAAAAAATTGACGATCAACACCGTTGAGCAAAAAGCCAAAGAAAATAGAACTCAAGCTTATCGCAAGCGCCGTATATCACGTAGTCCAGTTCCTGCCCTCATGGTGAATAATGTCAAACCTGATTTGTTCAACAAGAATCCTTGTGAAACCATGCCACACCAGAAATGCAAGGAATATTGATCCGACCGGCAGACGTGGCAAGAGCGCCCAAACAATCGCGAAAAGCGCCGGATCAAGTCCCGCCATGTAAAGCTGCGTCGGGTGCACCTTGACTCCCCGCCGGGAGTTGAGCGTATTGAGTTTATGCCGGTAGTGGTCGAGAATTTTATGCTTCAGTATCCCCAGAAGCCAGGTCTTTTGTGATGATCTCGATGCAAAACTGCCTGCCGAATTCAGTGCGGCCATAAAGGTTTCCTGCACAAGATCCTCGACAATCGTCCGGTCACTGACGCGATAGAACGCATAGCGAAAAAGGGTATCGCCGTAACGATCAACCCATGAATTCGTATCGATCCGATTCGTATTTTTTTGCTCTGTTCCAGTATCGCTCATTTGAATGCTTTCAAGATAAGGACGTTTAGTATTCAGTTATGTTCGATTACTTCTTGAAAAAGGGACACTCATTGCCCTGGCATTCCTTGTTTTCGTGCTGCTGTTGACAGTGCACAATATTTTGCGCATACAATGGTGTCTCAAGGTACTGCATCGAGATCTCCGCCGCGCATTGCAAAGCCAGCATACAATCTCTTCGGCAGCATCGCGCTGCGTTGATTTTTGAAAGGCGCTGCATTACCTGCGTAACAGCCGATTGTACAAGCATTCTCTGCCTGCCCTTATAGGGATTTGCATCGAGAATCAAACTGAAGGCAATGCCAACACCGGAGGCGGCTCCACAAACACCGCTGAAAGCGCAGGATCCTCCGGCAACCTGCATGCCCCGATCGATTGCAGTCAAAATTATCTGCCTTGGCAAATGCCCGCCACTGTTGATGTAGGCTGCAAGTATCACCGCCGGAACCATTGCATGATGCTCTGGTCCATGGACTGGCGCCGAGGAGTGAGAGCGAATCGACGCCAGAAGAGTACTCATGTCGGTTTCATCGGATTCCATGCAAACACGCCTGATCACTTCAAGCGCATCGGAAGAATGACAATGATCACAGACATAATGACCTTCTATGCAGAGCGCATTGACAGGAAATTCCTGCTTGCAATAGAAACACCTGTGGTGCTCCCCCGTTGTGAAATAGACAAGCGGTTCTCCGCAAACCATGCATCCCGACCGGTGCAGTGTCGTCTGTTCTTTTTTCTGAACGGTACGCTCTGTCACGCTGGATGAGGGCAACGCGCATGTGCATGATGATATCATTTCGATGTTGGTAACAGCTCCGGAAGTATCAAAAAGGAAAACCTGATTGCCCATTGATTCAGCAATCGTGCGAGGCAGCGAAACGGTTACCCCGGGAAAAAGCGTTGTCCCGTCGGGTGCAATAACCGACGAACAGGGGCCCCGATACATACAGCGCACTTTCTGTGAGGTCCCATATTTATGGGCGAAAAAAGTAAGTGAAAAGAACTGGTGTCCCTCAATGATTCTGTAGGGAAATCGCTTGATAACATGAAATCCTTGATACCCGGATTCTTCCAGAAGACCGCATAAGTCTTTCTGTCGCAAAGCCCCTGCAATACACTCACCTTTAAGAGTTGTGTTATTGCGTATACCACCATGCGGTTCGTCTTCACAAACAACATCTGAAATAACAATGCGGCCGCCTTCTTTTAGAACCCGGTAAATCTCACTAAATGTTTTTCGTTTATGGGGGGAGAGGTTCAGAACACAATTAGACAGGACAACATCGACAGATTGACTTTTCAGGGGCAGTGATTCAAGGTATCCTTTTACAAAACGGATGTTATTGTACCCGAGCGCGGTAGAGACTTCCAAAGCACCGGTATTGGATATGTCGAGCATCGGGTCGAGCATGTCAATACCTGTTACGCTCCCCGTTGGACCTGCCTTTCGTGAGGCAATAAAGCATTCGATTCCCCGGCCGGATCCAAGGTCAACGACCGATTCACCGGGTTGAATGTCTGCATCGATAACCGGACTTCCGCACCCGTATCCCCTGAAACGGTACAGCGCAGGTATATGCGAAATTTCAGTCTCGGGGTAGCAGATTGGATTGACTATATCATCATTGACTCTTGTAGCAGCATCGCTGTAAAAAGCCCTTACCGGGAGATGACTGTCTCCGGAAACTGACAGCAGACAATTTGAATGTGTTGCGAGGATATTCCCATTCGTTTCGCACTGTTCCAGTAGTTCTCCGCAAGCGAGCAAGAGTGAAGGGCTCTGTGCAGCAGAGCTACCGTTTGCTTCACGCTCGATAAGCCAGGCAAGCAGGGAAACATACAAGGAAACGTAAGGGTCTGCATCAGTAAAGAGCCCTTTGTGCATATAGCTGTGATCGAAATCGCCGCCTCCGGTATAAAAACGCCAGGGGTCATCACTTGTCGCAATCGATACCGACCTTATCTGTTCCAGAACGGGACTATTCTTCCAGGCCGACTCCAGTGACCCGTTAACTTTTGTCGCCAGAGCATCGATACCGACAGTTGCGGCAGATGGATACAGCTTTTTATCCGGTCCGATTGCCGCAGATTCCCTTCCTGCTCCGCTTCCATCGTGAATAGTTCCTGACGGGCTGAAAATCTGTGTTCTCAATGTTTTAATATTGTCAATTGTAATGCCGGTATCTTCTGCCTTACACGCTGCTTTGATCAAGAATGGATATAATTCTTTAGGGGTTAAAAAATCTTCCTGTGTTCCACGACCCCGGACAAAATGCCACATACAATGTACACTCGACGCACCTTGATCGGCAGCGTAGGCTACAACATCAACCATATCGTCGACATTCAGTCTTGATACCGCCATGGAAAGAGTAAATGGTATACCATGCGTTTTTAACAGCGCAAGATTTCTCCTGAGTGTTATGAAACTGCCTTTGCCGCGAATTGTTTCATGCTTTTCACGCATGCCGTCTATACTTATCTGAAGGTGAAACCGGTCGGCGCCCCAGGTCTTTATATCGTTTACAAATGACGGTATCGCTACTGCATTTGTTAAAACGACAACATGCGAGTCCGGAAGCGATAACAATCCAGCTACTATCGTTGAGATTTTTTCATGAACAAACGGCTCACCCCCTGTCAATGCGAATACGGTGCATCCCATCTTTGAAGCCATTGTGGCGCTATCGAGCACATACTCTGCTTCAAGTGACGCACCTGCTGTTCCTCCCGATGAAAACAGGCAATGCTTGCATGACATATTGCAGTTATTGGTCAGGTGAAACCAAAGCTCGCGCAGTTGCGGAATTGAATACTTTCCGGTACGTCCTGTATAAGGCTCAAAATTGTTGGCGGGAAGCCTTTGAAGGAATCGTTGTTCTTCTATGGAAAGATTGCCGCCGGGTATGTCCATGAGTGATTGCAACACACTGTCACCGGCAGAATCCGGTACAAACCAGGTTGGCCCTTTTCTGCTTAAATAAACAGGCGTCGTATCATGCTTGAAACGATACCACTCGTCTCCGAGAGGTCTCATTGAATCAGTTCCTGTTATGGTTAGGTTTAGTGTGCAAGCATCACCGGCGGTCATTGCCGCGCCGACAAGGTCTTTTGGTTCGTAGTAGTTTTGCGGCATTTCTTGTCCTTTCAGGTAATGGTTATCGGCATGCGCTTTTTCTTGACAGAATCGGCGTTCTTCCTAATGCCGCATATCCAGCGTGCGGTCAAGGTTGTATGCGGCGCTGATAAGTGACAAATGGGTGAATGCCTGGGGAAAATTTCCCAGCGCTTCACCGGCCGGGCCGGTTTCCTCGGCGTACAATCCGACATGGTTGGCGTAGCCCAGCATGCGCTCGAATATCAAACGGGCCTGCTCCAGCCTGGCGCGGTCGGTACGTCCCGCACGTGTCAACGCCTCAACCAGCCAGAACGAGCACATGTTGAATGTTCCTTCACCACCGTCGAGCCCGTCGCCGGCCCCCCCCTGCGCATTGTACCGGTACACCAGACCGTCGGACAGTAATCCGCCCTCCTCGGGCGGCCGCATAATCGCGTCGAGCGTACGCAGCATCCGCGGGTCATCGGGCGCAAGATAGAACACCAGCGGCATAATCAAGTTCGACGCATCGAGCGTGTCGCCGCCGTACGACTGCGAAAAAGCGTTCAATGAGTCGTTCCAGCCTTCGCTCATTATGCTTTCGAAAATTTCATCGCGCGTGCGTGTCCAGCGCTCGCGGTCCGCGGGAAACGAGCGTTTGTCGGCCAGACGCAGCGCCCTGTCCAGCGCAACCCAGCACATCAGTTTCGAGTACACGAAGTGCTTGCGGCCGCCGCGGGTCTCCCATATACCCTCATCGGGCAGTGTCCAGTTCTCGCATACCCAATTGGTGAGTCTGCGCAGGTGGATCCATAAATCGTACGACACAGGGCTGCCGTATTTGTTATACAGATATACGGAATCCATTAGTTCGCCGTAGATATCCAACTGCAATTGATCGTATGCCCCGTTGCCGATACGGACGGGTTTTGAGCCGCGGTATCCCGCCAGATGCTCAAGCTTTTCTTCGGTAAGCGTATGCTCGCCGCTGATACCGTACATAATCTGCAGCGACCCGTCGGGGTTCAATTCATTGCACCGGGAATCGAGCCATTTCATGAACTGTGCGGCCTCGGCGGTGAAACCGATACGAAGCAAGCCATAAAGGGTGAAGGCCGCGTCGCGTACCCAGGTGTAGCGGTAGTCCCAGTTGCGTCCCCCGCCGATGTCTTCGGGGAGGCTGCAGGTCGGCGCCGCGACGATCGCGCCCGAAGGCTGATAGGTCATCAGTTTGAGCGCCAGAGCACTGCGATTGACCATCTCACGCCAGCGTCCGCGGTAGGTACACTGCGAAAGCCATTTACGCCACCAGTCGACGGTCTCGCGAAACTCATCTTCAGCTTCATGCGGAGCTATTCCCGCCGCGGCGCACTGCTCGCATTTTTCCTGCAATACGAACAACGCCGTTTCCCGCTCTTTTAAAGTGAATTCGGCGCCGGCCCCCTTCGACGATATTGACAGGTCGACGTCAGCCGACAACTGTATCGAGAGTTCACCGGACAAAAAGTATGCTCCGTGAGGTGCGGGCTGCACATCGAAAGAATCTCGCCCGTAATTGAAAGCGGGAAAACACTCCATGCGAAACCTGTGCGTTCCGCGTACCTGGCGAACCATTCGATACAGGCGCCGGTGGTTGTGCGGGTTGTGCCGATCGGCGGTATCGGGAATTGTCATGAAATCGATGACTTCACCCACGCCGCCTGCGCTGAGAAACCGGGTAACCAGCACATTGGTTTCGGGCCAGTACAATTGCCTGGTTTGTACGCCATCATCCTCTGGATGAACGACAAAATGACCGCCATTTTCGGTATCCAGAATGGCGCCAAAGAGGCTTGGCGAATCAAAGCGCGGATAACAGAACCAGTTGATTGACCCGTCGGTACTCACCAGCGCGGCCGTACGCATGTCGCCGATAACGCCGTGGCTTTCTATGGGCGTAGTATTCATGTAATCTCTCCATTCCTTTTTCGGTGCATAGACTCACCAAATCCGTACAATCCGGCCTTTCCGGAAAACATGCCCTGCATCAATCGGGTTTCGCAGCGCGCTAAAAAGCTGCGGCGGGACACCGATATCGGCCAGGTACAATTCGCCGGTACAGCGCCGGGCCTGCATCTTGTCCAGGCCCCGCTTGGGAAGCGCAAGGGTCATGGTGGCATCCGCTCTGATTGCGGGCTCATGCACCGTACCGCTCTGTGCATCGACCCCCGAGGGAACATCCAGCGACAGTATCGGCGCTCCCTGATCGCGGAACAGCCCGATCAGCGCGGCGGCCTTTCCCCGCGGCGTTCCCGAGAGACTGTACCCGATAATACCGTCAATGACCAGTCCGATACCGTTCCGATCAAGACTGTTGATTTCGCATATCTCTATCCCGACACGTTCGGCGATCGACAACTGCTGCGCGGGGACATCCCGGTACTCTTTTGGGGGGCGGGTCAGGACCACCCGTACCTGTGCACCCCAGTTGTGAAGATTGCGGGCGGCGACAAGCGCGCCCCCGCCGTTACCGCCGCTTCCCGCTGCTACCAGAACCGCGAACCCTTCGGTGTAGCCGCCGTTAAAACGCGCGACAGCAAGCTCAGCCAGGTGCCTTCCCGCAGTTTCCATCATGCGTGCCATGTCGATGCCGTAACGCCGCGGCATCAAATCGTCAACCTCGCGCATTTGCTCTACACTGACCCGGGGGACGAAACCGCGGGCCGGCGGTATCTCTATCCATGCCATAGCGCTTCTATCCTCCCGCCGAGAAACCGGGATACAACGTCATGCCGCCATCGACATATAGTGCCTGTCCGTTGACATAATCCGATTCATCGGAGGCAAGCCATACCGCACACCGTCCGATGTCGTGCGGTTCGCCGATACGCTTGTATGGCACCAGCTCCATCAGTGACGCGTAGGCCTGGGGGCTCTCCCAGGCGTCACGGTTAATCGGTGTGCGTACGGCTCCGGGCGAAATCGCGTTAACGCGTATCCGAAACGGGGCGACTTCCTGGGCGATACTTTTCATCATGAGAAGAAGGCCGCCTTTTGAGGCGGCGTAATTCGCATGCCCCGCCCAGGGAATCGTATCGTGTACCGAGCTGACGCAGATGATCTTTCCTGTTGCGCAGGAAACGTCTTCGCGCGGGCCGCGCCGCTTGAATTCACGTATGGCTTCGCGAGCGCACAGAAACTGGCCCCGGAGGTTGACAGCCAGAACACGGTCCCATTGCTCTACGGTCATCTTGTCGATGGGGGCGTCTTTCTGAATGCCCGCGTTGCTGACCGCGACGTCTATTGTCCCAAAGTGTGCGATGCACTCCGCGAAAAGGCGCTGCATATCCTGTTCATCGCTTACATCGGCCCCGGAGACAAAAGCATCGCTTCCCGCCGAACGGATGACCGCTGCAACTTCTTCTGCCGCATCGCGATTATGGCCGTAGTTGACACAAACCGATGCCCCCGCGGCTCCAAGCGCTTCTGCTACGCCACGACCAATACCCGAACTCGCGCCGGTCACAAGGGCCGACTGGCCTTTGAGAACGTTCTGAGAATGGCAGACCGGATCGTTCGGTCGGGGCAGGTTGTTGTCTTCATAGTACGCTTTCATCGATGTAATCCTTTCCGGCTGTTACCGTGGTGATTGTAAAACGTTCGTTTTCTTTTCTTCTTCCGTGCGCACCAGCATCTCGATATCCTCCCGCGGCAAACCGCTTTGCCAGCCCCGGGTCAGGTCGAACTGTTTCTCACGGAAGCGGGTGTTGTTGAGATCTATCCCGTCAACGCTGCCGAAAGTCAGCACCTGCATCGGGCAGTTGACCACGCAGGCGCTGCACCGCACGCATTCAACATCGTTCATGGGTATGCCCTTGTTGGCGTAACTCATCACATCGATACCCATGTGGCACACTTTCGTGCAGATATTGCACGAGATGCAGCGCTTTTTATTCGAAAAAATCCTGTAGGGCGAAAACCGTGCGTAAATGTGCATCAGGGCGGCGAGCGGACATAAAAACCGGCACCACACCCGGCCGGACATGAAAAAATACACACCCACACCCAGCACGCCCGCGAAAATGATATCTACTACTATCGCGTATATATCCGATGCGATCGCGGAAAAAGGACCGGCCTTCTGTCCGGCAAAGAGAGCAAGCAGCGTGACGACTCCCGCAAACCAGAGGACCACCTGCCCCGCATTGTCCCACTTTTTGGCAGTCGGCCCATGCGGCGCCATTGTGCGGTACTCATCGCCCAGCGTTTCGGCCAGTGCGCCGCACGAGCAGATCCAGCCGCAGTACGCGCCTTTTCCCCATTTGTACACAATCCAGGGAATGAGCACGAATGTCTGCACGATACCCAGCACAAGCCAGAAAACGGTCGGTTGACTCGTGGCAAGATTGTGTATGAAAAGCGGCCATGCAAGAATAAACCCGTAGGCGCGCCAGTACGAGCCGCCCGGAAATACGTTGGTCATCACCCAGTCGTTAAGCAGCCCGCTTTTTCCCAGCAATGGAAAGACAAACATCGGTAGAATAAAGAGCGGAATCACCTGGATGGCCATGAGGGTAAAAGTCTGTCGCTTTATGTAGCCGGTCGGCTTTACCGCGATACGCCGCAGCCCGAACACGATAATGGTCAGCGAATAGAAGAGCGTATACCAATCGCCCATGTCGCCGAAGAGCGGCTTCTGTGCCAGGAGCTTGTAGGAGAAATACAGCCAGGAGAACAGTACGGTGGTTCCAAGATAGTACCCGTACTTGAACGTGTTCCACGGTGAGGTGAAGTAGCGTGTCCGGTTACGGACAAAATGCCCTAGTGTAAACAGCATAACCGTGCCAAGACCGATCAGGCTTGCCAACGCGAACAGACCGTTGAGCATTTTTGGCCAGGGCTTTTGCAGAAGCACACCTGGCACGCTCAGAAAATCGTTCAGCGAGTCAACGGGCGTCACCGGCGCTTTCTTGCCGAAATACAGCACCGAGGCAAACAGCAGCAGTGCGGCGATTTTCACCCAGTCGGCAAACCGCTTTTCACCCTCCATGCGGATGTTCGACCGTTCGAAGAACTCGATGGGGATTTCGGCGCCGATAAGCGCGAACACGGCGTCGTTGGGAATCGTCTTCTCGCCTTCAGTTGTTTGCAGCACCACCTCTTTTTCCCGGATTTCAGTTACCGATGATTCGAACAGGGGGGTAATTGCCCCGGAGGCGACACGGTCCTCGAACGCGTGAAGATTTTGTTCTTTGGGCCGGGAGAAAGAGTCCTTGCGATAGGAAAGGGTCACGCGGTTTCCCGAATCGGCCAGAGCAACCGCGGCCTCAAGGGCGCTGTCTCCGCCGCCGACCACCAGGATATTCTTGCCGTTGAATTCGCCCGGATCGATCAGCCGGGTATACACCTTGTCCAGTTTTTCTCCCGGTACGCCCAGGGTGCGGGCGTTGCCCGTTTTGCCTATAGCCACGATTACCCTGCGGGCCTTGTAAGTATTCTTGCTCGACTGTACCTCAAAACCGCCGGCAATCTGTGTAATACTCTTGACCATTTCGCCTTCGCGAATGGGCAGCGGCTTGTCCTCGATATCGGCGGCCAGCTCATCCAGCAATGACTCCTTGGTTCCATCGCTGAATGTCAATGCCGATTTCATCGGCGGCTCGACCGGGGTTACATAGATTGGTTTTTTTGCGGGAAAATTGACAATAGTGTTGAATGCGCGGGACGATTCCAGCAGAATGTGTTTGAATCCCAGCTCCGCCGCCCGCAGACAGGCCGATACCCCGGCCGGACCGGCGCCGATAATAATAAGGTCGTACATATCATCGGCGGTCGATTCGCGTTCTTTGGCAAATTGTTCATCGCGCCTCAGCCGCTCCATAAGCTCGTATCCCGATTCGGCGGCAAGTTTGATAAGCGGAATACCGGTGAGATCGCCGATACAGTAGAGCCCGGGGACGGTTGTCTCGAATGTGTTTTTTAATTCGGGGAAACGATCCGGTGTTCCGGTGGGATTGCCTTTTTGAAGCCAGCTAAAATACAAACCGGGGATTTTCATTGGCATTTACTTTCATTGAATTCGCAGTTATAAAGACAGGTATCGTTTGCGGTATGGTTCATTTTTGCACAGAGCGGCGAATGAAGGAATGGAACCATTTTATGAATTGCCGCCGCGACAATGCTGCCGGAAAACGGGGCAAAAAGGTAAATCCAGATAAAACTGAAATCCCAACCCGCAATCGCGGGTCCCAGGGTTCTCGCGGGGTTCAGGCTCGTGCCGGAAATCGGAGCAGTCAGGTAAACGAGCGCGGCGACAAGAAATCCGGCGGCTAATCCGGCAAATGGCGTCAGTTTTTTTCGGTGTAGCATAAAGAAAATGAGGGTGATCAATACGAAGGTAATCCCCACTTCTGTGAGAAAAACCACGGGGATTGAATACGCCGTTCCTGGAAGAGTCATGCCGAATCGCACCGTCCTGACCGGGCCGGCCCAGAGGACCGCTACTGTCTTTGCCGCGCTGAAACTGCCGATTGTCTGAACGATCGAATAGATTGCAAAATCGACAAACCGGATTCGCCCTTCCAGAAAAAACGCGAGTGATACTGCGGGATTAAGGTGCGCGCCGCTGATTCTGCCTACCGGCGAGTAGACGACGAGCGTCGCTCCGCCGGCAAACATCAGTCCCGTGATTAACAGGCGCCACGATGGGGAAGATACCGTTTCCGTCATGAAAGATGTCCCGAAATTGAGCGCTATAGCCCCTATCCCGATAAACATCATGACAAAAGTCCCTATGGCTTCAGACGCTATATAGCTGAGACGTTGTCTGTTCATTTTTTCAAGCCTCCACCCCTTCTGATTTCCATGACAAGCGGACACGGCGGTATTTCACAAAGGGAGGTGCCTTTCATTGGCCTTCCTTTTGGCGGGGCTGAAGCAGTTTTGCGATCAGCCCGGTCCACCCGGTCTGGTGCGAAGCGCCAACGCCTCGGCCGGTATCTCCGTCAAAATATTCATTGAAGAAGATGTTGTCTTTAAAATCCGGATCCTTTTGCAGGAGGGAGACATTACCGAACACCGGGCGTTCACCCTCCGCGTTCTTTCTGAAAATCCGTGCCAATCGGGCAGTCAGTTCCTCGGCCACCTCAAAAATCGTCAGATAGTTTCCAGACCCCGTGGGACATTCAACCTTGAAATCATCGCCATAATAATGATGGAACCGTTGCAGCGACTCGATCAGAAGGAAATTGACCGGCATCCAGATGGGGCCGCGCCAGTTAGAGTTTCCGCCAAACATCCCTGAATCAGATTCCGCCGGGGTATACTTCACCGTAAGACAGCAATCTGAACCTTCGTAAATATATGGCTTGTCGAGGTGTGTGCGGGACAAGGCCCTGATCCCGAAGTCAGAGAGAAATTCATTGCTGTCGAGCATCCGGGCCAAAAGTTTTTTCATCCGATGACCGCGCAGGAGCGAAAGGAGCCTTCGTTTCCCCTTACCCTCCCCCTCCCAATTCGAGACAAGGCCGGCGAGCTGGGGCCGGTTTCGCATGAGCCATTCCAGCCTGCGGTTAAAATCGGGGAGCTGAGCCAGCAACTCCGGTTCGAGCGTTTCCACGGCAAAGAGCGGGATCAGGCCAACCATAGACCGCACTTTCAGCGACCGTGTGCTTCCGTCGGGGAAATTGAGCATATCGTAGTAAAACTCATCCTGTTCGTCCCATAAGCCTATGCCCTTGCCGGACATATTGGTCATTGCCTGGGCAATAGAGAGAAAGTGCTCGAAAAACTTTGTCCCGATATCCTCGTAAACATGGTTCTCCAATGCCAATTCCAGCGCCATGCGCATCATATTCAAGCTGTACATCGCCATCCAACTGGTGCCGTCGGACTGGCTCAAAAAACCGCCGTTGGGCAGCGGTGCGCTCCGGTCGAAGACGCCAATGTTGTCCAGGCCCAGAAAACCGCCCTGAAACACATTTCGTCCCTGAGCGTCCTTTCGATTTACCCACCAGGTGAAGTTGAGCATGAGCTTATGGAAAACGCGTTCGAGAAAGTCCCGATCTCCTTTCCCGCCGTTATTTTTGCGGTCAATCTGGAAGACCCGCCAGGCTGCCCAGGCATGAACGGGCGGGTTGACGTCGCTGAAATTCCATTCGTATGCCGGGATCTGCCCGTTGGGGTGGATATACCAAACCCGCGTCAAAAGCAGCAGTTGCGACTTGGCGAATTCGGAATCGATGATCGCCAGGGGGATGCAATGAAACGCGAGGTCCCATGCCGCGTACCAGGGGTATTCCCATTTGTCCGGCATTGAAATGATTTCGGCGTTATTCAGGTGCGTCCACTCACTATTGCGCCCGGTCAGCCTGGATGCCGGAGGCACGGGCTGCGTGCTGTCTCCCTTGAGCCATATCGGAATATCGTAGTAGTAGAACTGTTTGCTCCATAGCATTCCGGCAAAAGCCTGCCGCTGAATGAGCCGATCGTCAGGATCGTCCAGGGCGTTCTGAATCTCGCGATAAAACCCATCGGCCTCCCGCTTGCGCAAGCCGACCAACTCGTCGAAGCCATTGAAAGGCTGACTTTCCGTATTCTGAGTCAACCGCATCCTGATAGCGATCTGATTCCCCGGTGCGATATCGTGGATAGTTACCAGACACGCCTTGGTGCCGGTTTCAAGGGGATTAACTGCCGCGGGGTCGTCGTTGATCAGGTACTCATGAAAGGCGTCCTTCACGTGGTCCGCTTTGTTGGCGTCATTGTACAGGCGGCGGAAATTCGTTTCGTTCCCGGTAAACAACGGCTTCGCAGGTTCCTCGTAATAAAAAAACCAATCTCCCAGCTTGTTGTGCTCCGCTTTAATGCATGACTGCCCACCGTTTTTCAATACCGGGGTTTCCGCATTTGCTTCCCAGGACCAGGTATTGCGAAAAACGAGGTGCGGCAAAAGATACAGCACCGCGGCCTGGAGACCGCGGTTGGTCGCGGTAATACGCATGAGGATATCATCGCAATCGGCTTTCGCGTATTCTACCTCCACGTCGAAGTAGCGGTTTTCATTAAAAACCCCTGTGTCAACAAGTTCAAATTCCCGGTCCCCAAAGCCGCGGCGCCCATTTTCCGCGACAAGCAGTTCGTACGGAAATGGGCCTTGCGGATACTTGTAGAGCATTTTGAGATAGGAATTCGTGGGCGTCGCATCGTGATAATAGTACAGCTCCTTTACATCCTCACCATGATTTCCTTCAGCATTGGTCAGGCCGAAGAGCCGTTCCTTGAGAATGGGGTCCTTCCCGTTCCAGAGCGCAAGAGAGAGGCAAAGTCGCTGCTGCTCATCGCAGAATCCGCCAATGCCGTCCTCGCCCCATCGGTACGCATAGCTTCGCGCCATATCATGGGTGAGATTGCGCCAGGCGTCCCCATCGGCGCTGTAATCCTCCCGGACTGTTCCCCATTGCCGTTCGCTGAGGTACGGTCCCCACTTTTTCCAGTCCAGTGTGCCGGGTTTGTTTTCGCGAAGCCGCCGTGCTTCAGCATTGTCAGAATCTTTATAGTTCACGAAGTCCCCCTCCGCAATTGATTGTCATAAGTGCTGGTCAGCCGCCGGTTTGAAAGCCGGGATACAGCGTCATTCCGCCGTCAACGTACAAGGTAGCTCCATTGATGTAATCCGATTCATCTGAAGCCAGTCCACAACGACACGGCCTATATCCCCGGGCTCGCAAATCAACGCACATCATGGTACCACCTGGCGAGAACATGCGGGGAAACACCCGTCTCAAACAGGCGACGAATGAGAATCCAGAGAATTCGCGTCTTGAAAAAACCCGCCTTCTCATGTCTTCTTGACGAAACGATCAGTGGCGGATGCTGAATGCGGACCGATTTAAACTGCCGGGCCATGCGCCTGCTGAAATCGTAGTCCTCCATGATCGGGATCTCCTTGAACCCCCTGAGCGCAAAAAAAACCGAACGCTTGCAGAAGATGCCGTTGTCGCCGAAAAACACCAGGTTGCCGGCATGGTCATTGGTGAATAGCCGGACATTGAGAACCCGTCCGAGGCGCTTGATCTTTGCGTTATTGCTTGAGAATACATTGGAAAATCCGCCGCCGTCATACCCCTTGACGTACAAGGCATCTTCGATGCGCTCAAGCGATCCCGGCGAAACCTCCATGTCTGCATGGACAAAAAACAGGATGTCTCCCGATGCGCAGCTCGCCGCGGCGTTCATCTGTAACGCCCGGCCCTTCGGAGAGGCTACAACACGCGCGTATCTCCCGGCTATCGTCCCTGTAGCGTCAGTACTGGATCCGACGGAGACCAGCAGTTCGTGAGCCCGGTTTTCCAGTACTTTTTTCAACTGGACAAGGCACTCCTCAATGCAGGATGCCTCATTATAGGCTGGAATGATAACCGAAATCATGTCTTGGTCCTGAAATGACGGACAAACGCCTTACGCACGATTTCCGAGAATGTAGGGTACGGATATATAGTTTCTGCGATCTGTCGGGCCGAAATACCGATCTGCATTGCCAGAGTCAGGTGCTGGATATACTCCCCGCTATGCGCGCCGATGGAATGGGCGCCCAGAATAGCATCATCGGGGCCGAGGATTATTTTAATGAAACCCTCTGTTGTGCCCTCCGTGATAAACCGATCGAGAGTGCAATCGACCTTGAGAATCCTGACCGGGATTCCCTTCTGTCGAGCTTGTTCTTCCGTCGGTCCGACGTGAGCGATTTCCGGATCGGTAAAGGTAACCCAGGGCATGACCGCATTCGTTACCGAGCGTCTCGAATTATTCAGGATGTTGTCCAGGGCAACGTCGGCATGGAATGATGCCGCATGGGTAAACTGGTGTTGACCGATGCAGTCGCCGCAGGCATAAATATTCTGAGCAGTGGTCTGCAAGTGATCGTTGACGCTGATCCCCCGGGGCGTGTATTCAACCCCCGCTTTTTCAAGGCCGAGAGCGTGAATGTTTGGCGTGCGACCCGTGGCGACAAGCAGAGCGTCCGCGGTCAGGGGGTGTACCACTCCGTCTGCCTCCGTGCTTACCACAACCATATCGTTTTCAGTGGTGACGCTTTCAATCCGGGTGTTTTTGAGAAACCGCATCGACTCTTTCCGCAAAATCTCCTCGAGCGCCCGGGAAATTTCCCGCTCCTCTTTTCCAAGAATCCGGTCTGAGCGCACAATGACGTGGACCACGGACCCGAATCGCGCAAAACACTGGCCGAGCTCGATGCCGATGGGGCCGCCGCCGATGATCAGAAGCTCTTTTGGCAGCTTCCGCAGGCCCCAGATCGAGTCATTCGTAAAAAACGGTATCCCAAAAAGACCGGGAATGTCCGGGGCGAGCGGAGACGAGCCGGTGCATAGCACGAAAAAGCGGGAACGGATAATCTGGTTATCAACCCGCAGAGTGTCCGGCGAGGTGAAAACGCTGTTCCCGATTATCACGTCGATTCCCATGGCGGAGAACACACTCGGGTTTTCGTGGCTGTAGATATCGCCAACCGTGTTCTGCACGTGCTGCATGACGTTTGCGAAATCGAATCCGTGAGACAGCTCGACATCGGGAAGACCGAACGCGGGTGCTTTTTGGATGTCGTGCATCAGGCGGGCGGCATGGATCAGTGTCTTGCTCGGGATGCATCCCGAGTGGAGGCACTCCCCGCCGATCTTGTTTTTTTCGATGAGCAGCGTCTTCGCGCCGAGCCGGTTCGCGGTTGTCGCCGCGACCAGTCCGGCAGAGCCGGCGCCCAGGACGCAGATGTCATAGTGCTTCACGCTTATGCCCCCCCTCCGGGATTTAAAGTGATTATTTCCGGCACGACGCCGAATTGAGCTGCCAGTCATACTCGAGAAACTTCACCGGATATTTGCCTTTAAGACCGAGTGTCTGGAGGATGAAATTCTGGTAGCCGCCATACTTCTTGTCAAAATCCCCTCCGTACCACTTGAAGATCTGCGATACTTTCAGGGTTTTTCCCTCGACACGGTTTTTGGCCGGATCGGTAAGGAATTTTTTTGCGGCCGCGGAAAGCTGCGCTTCGAGGTTTTCGTCGACAAATGCCCGGTTGCTCAAAGCCGGACAGCCCTTCGAGGCGCAGACCAGGGCAAAGTGTATCCGGGGCTCAGTGAACTTTTTCCGCAGAAGATCATGTTCGATGTAATCAAGCGAAACCTTTTTGCCGAATAGAGGTACGAAGGCAGTGCCCCACGGTTTGTCAATATCCTTGATCCCGGTCTTGAGCGGATAATTTCTGGCGACAAGATCGATCGTGAACAGGTTATAGACATTGATGAGATAGGCAATTTTTTCCTGCTCGGTGAACGAAGAATAGGCGGATTCAGTAACTGACGCCAACTCTTTGATCGGTGCAGCGAGCGCACTGTCCTGTATGATGCGGGCGTAGTCCACCCCCTTGGCGCAGACATATTCCTGAAGAAAAACATTGTAGTTCCGATAATCCGGCCCACCCGCCATAACGACACCTCCGGGGAAAAGCATAAGAAGAAAAAGCAGCTGCTTCATGGCAATGTCTCCTTTACCGAATATTGTACGGCCACCGTGAATTATGGTGGTTGAGGTTACACCTGTTCCATCGAGATACCATGGGCCTTCAATTCCTCGGCAAGTTTTTCTACTTCTTTTAACCAAATGATGCGCATACCGAGCGCTTCCGCAGCCCTGACATTCTCTTCCCGGTCGTCGATAAAAAGGCATTCTCCCGCCGAACACTGCGTCACCTGAAGGGCCATCTGAAAAATCCTCGGCGCCGGTTTTCGGACACCCAAAAAACAGGAACTGAAAAAAACAGTAAAGTAGTTACCCAATCCGAATTCCTCAATCCGATAACGATTCAATTCGAGCGATTCATTGTTAAGAGTGGCCAGCAGATAGCGGCTTTCTCCCTTAAGCCGCTGGAGTGTTTCAAAAGTCGTCTCATGAGGCGTGGACGCATCTTTCATGAACTGAAAAAACTCAGCCCTGGAGAATGGCCGTTTTTTGTGAAAGATCACTTGATCAAGATACTCATTCAATGAGATCTCGCCTCGCTCAAAACCTTCAAGCAATGGTCTGTGGCGTCTCTCCATTTCCCCGGCATCCAAAGCAAAAAGCGTTTCTGCTTTACGCCTCGCTTCTTCGTTCCATCCATTGGTCAAACAGACACCACCAACATCGAAAAAAATGGTTTTTGTTCGCGATTTCGAAGAGCACTGATTCACACGGCCCTCCATTTTCGACCGTCCTTTTCGATGAGTTGATGCGCCGCCCGAGGTCCCCATGAGCCTGCTGCATAATCAGGAAACTCTGTCGGAGGGATTTTCTCCCATTCTTTGAGAATGGTCGTCACGAAATTCCAGGAGAGATCAATCATGTCTTGACGCACAAAAAGCGTCTGGTCACCCAACATCGCATCGAGCAAAAGCCTCTCGTACGCATCCATCGAAGCCTGCCGAAAAATGTCCCGGTAATTGAACTCCAGGCCCAGCGTGGCCATGCAAAACTTCGGGCCGGGGTGCTTGGCTTCAAAGCACAACGATATCCCCTCGTCGGGCTGAATCCGGAAGGATAGCACATTTGGGGCAAACTGGTCCGAGCGCAAAAACGGGAACATCGAATGAGGAACGGGTTTAAAATGAATTGCGATTTCAGTTACCGCGCGCCCAAGCCTTTTTCCCGACCGCAGGTAAAAGGGTATGCCCTCCCATCGCCAGTTGTCCAGAAACAGCTTCATCGCGACAAACGTTTCGGTTTGCGATTGGGAATCCACTCCATTTTCCCCACGATAGGCGGAAACCTCCTTGCCGTCGAGTTTACCTGCACCGTATTGTCCGCGCACCACGAATTCATCGATTCTTCCGGCAGGGATGGGACGAATCGATTTCGCGACCTTGACCTTTTCATCCCTGTAATGATGCTGGTCAAAAAGAAGCGGCGGTTCCATTGCCACGAGTGCGAGGAGCTGGAACATGTGATTTTGAAACATATCCCGCAGATTCCCCGATTTTTCATAATACCCTGCCCGGTGCTCAACTCCCAGAGTCTCGGCGGCTGCAATTTGAACGTGATCAATATGGGCCCGGTTCCAAATCGGCTCAAAAATGGAGTTGGCGAAACGAAACAGCAAAATATTCTGGACTGTCTCCTTGCCCAGGTAGTGATCGATGCGGTAAATCCGGTCTTCATGCAAGACTTCCCTGAGCTTCCCATTGAGCCGACGCGCGGAATCCAGGTCGTGTCCGAAAGGTTTTTCGATAATGACGTCCGCACTTTTTGTCATGCCGATAAGCCCCGCATGGCCAAGGCCTGCGATTACGTCCTCATAAATATCAGGCGGTGTCGCAATATGAAAAAGGAGTTTCTCCCGGGTGCCGTGTCTTTCTTCAAGCTCCTTGAGTTGCGCCCCTAAAGCCAGGAAAGCCGCGGGATCATGGTACTGACCGCTCCGGTAATAGACATGATCCGCAAACTCCCTTTGAAGCGGGGTGTCCGTGTCGCCTTTTTCCGCTAATCCAGCCAGGATTTTTTCACGAAGATGCGTATCAGTCAAAGAGCTGCGGGCAAAACCCAGGATAAAGAATTTTTTGGGCAGAAGGTTGGCTTTGAACAAATGATACAGTCCGGGCAGCAACTTGCGGTGCGCCAGATCGCCCGACGCGCCAAAAATTACGATGCCGCAGGGTTGCGGGACATCTTCAACACAAAACTGATCGTGGGTGACCACTTTTAAGGGCATCACCCCCGCTTTGTTGTCATCAGCGGAATCGATCATCTCCGGATTAAATGGTTGCATGATTTCTTCTCCCAAATTTTTGATCAAGCATTGCGCATCGCGCCGCGCCTAAAAGCGCCGCTCTGTCACTAAGAATGACTTTGACGGGTATTTGCTCAAGCACATTTCGCATTCTTCCCTTATAGAGAAAAGCGGACATGAAGATTTCTCCTTTAAGCCTCTGGATAATCCTGGGAGCTATGCCTCCACCCAAATAGACCCCGCCCGTGGCCATCATCTGTAGAGCGATATTTCCTGCTTTCGAACCGTAGAGACCGGCAAACATGTCGAGCGCTTCCGAACAGATTTCGCATTGCCCTGAGAGTCCTGCCTGGCTAATCACCGCGGCAGGGTCTCCGGTTTTCATCGCTTCCTCATGCACATCAAGCGGCTTTGCTTGTTTGTATGTTGTAAGAAATTCATGGATGTTTGCAAGGCCCGGTCCCGATAGAACCCGTTCCCAGCTTACGTGTCCAAAGCGCGTTTCGAGATGTTCCAGAAGAGCTGTTTCTATCTTACTGGTTGGAGAAAAACTGCTGTGCCCACCCTCGGAAGCGAAAGGACGATGGTGCTCCCCGTCCCAATAAAGGCCCGCTTCGCCAAGCCCTGTGCCGGCAGAGATGACTACAGCGTTTGCTTTTGCCGAATGGCCCGCGTTCACCACAAGAAAATCTTCGGGACTCAGCGCATGAATTCCGTAAGCGTTCGCAACAAGGTCATTAATCAGAGTAACCTTTCCAGAGCCGAGTACTTCCGAAAGGGTTTGGGCTTGTACCACCCAGTGAAGATTGGTGGTTTGAGCAACCTCTTCTGTCACCGGACCCGCAATGCCGAAGCAGGCGCGGTCACAAGAAAGCGATTTTGAGTTCATGAAAGCCTCTACGATCTCTTCAAGTGACCCAAAAGATCGGCTTTTGTACGAATGTTCTTCGCCCAAGCGCAAGATTTTTTCGTCACCTGCCTCGAAAAGCGCCAGACGAGTTTTCGTGCCACCAATGTCACCGGCCAGAATATTCATGATTCATCCGCCTTTTTATGGGTTCACCGGCTTTTCTGTATGCCCACCGAACTTTTCCCGCATGGCCGAAAGAACTTTATCCGCAAAGGTATGCTCCTGCCGCGAGCGGAACCTGCTGTACAGAGCGGCGGAAAGGACTCCTGCGGGGACTGCTTCCTCAAGTGCGGCCTGAATCGTCCAGCGGCCCTCCCCGGAGTCCTGAACAAAACCGCCATAGCCGGAAAGCTCGCTATCTTCGATCAGGGCCATGGCGGTCAAATCAAGGAGCCAGGATGAAACCACGCTTCCCCGACTCCAGACCTCTGCAATGTCCGCAGCGGCTCCCCGTGGGCGGCGCTTGTGTCCTGCTTATGCGGTGCGCCATAGGCAATATGGGTATCGATAATAATCAAAGTAGGCCGATCCCGGGTGGCCCTAAATGTTCGAAAAGCGCGTGTGAGCATCTCCTGGTCATTGGCGTCCTGGACACGTGTCACATTCCAGCCGTAAGCGATAAAACGTGTGGCCACGTCATCCGAAAAAGCTAACTCAGTAGGGCCTTCAATGGTGATTTTATTGTTATCGTAAATCCAGCAGAGGTTGGAAAGCTTCAGATGCCCGGCAAGGGAAGCCGCTTCACTCGATACACCTTCCATCATGCAACCATCGCCCCCAATCGCATACACGTCATATCCGAACATCTCAAAGCCGGGGCGGTTAAAATAGGAAGCCATCCAGCGGCTTGCACTTGCCATCCCCACGCTTACGGCCAGGCCCTGACCGAGAGGGCCGGTTGTCGTCTCGACTCCCGAAGTCCACCGGTATTCCGGATGGCCCGGGCATTTACTTTCAAGCCGGCGGAAGTTCTTGATGTCCTCAAGCCTTACCGACAACTCGCCGAGTTTTTCATAATCGGCATTTACTGCCTTGGCTCCAGTCAGATGGAGCATCGAATACAGCAGCATGGAGGCATGGCCGTTTGAAAGCACAAAACGGTCCCGGTTCGCCCAGATGGGATCCTCAGGATCAAAACGCAGGAAGCACTGCCAGAGGCAATAAACTACCGGAGCCAGGGCCATGGGTGTCCCTGGATGGCCCGAATTGGCTGCCTGGACAGCATCCATAGCTAAGGTCCGAATGGTATTAATGCTCAGTTCTTCCAATGTCGTATCGTTTTTTGTCATATCGTTTGTCTCCTCGTAGTGACTACCGGATTAATTTTTTCGCCAATATGCCAATAGCAGATCATGCCGTACATTATCTGCAGGGAGCCATCGAGATTGAGTTCATGGCACAATCGCAATATTCATCGTTTGGAGTATTTTCAGTTGCTCCTCCCCCGGAATTGAAGTCGCGCACTTGAGCTTTGCTATTGTTCATTCGCACCCCTGGAGCAATTGTGTCTCTGTATTGATCTGGTGAGAAAAAAATCGAGGACGGAACGGATTGCGACAATGGAGCCCAGAAGAATCAACTCCTGAATCGAAGGTTTGATAATTGTGCGCAGCACATCCGCGGCGATGAATATTTCCAGCCCCAGCAACAGATACGAGCCCAGGTGATGACGCAGGTTTTCACGCAGGACACAGATATTGCGGCCATGAAAGCGCTTGTTTTCGAGAAGGGTAAACTCGACAAGAGAAGTAAGCACCCCCCAGAGAATAACGACACCACCGGCAATCGCTAGCGCAAATTCGATAGTATGCAAAATGTCTACAAAAGATTCCATAGTCTTACTCATGTGTAACGAAACGGCACCGCTCGCCGCTATCGCGGATAACGACCGTATCGTTTTTGTTTATGGTGAACATTTCTGAGCGGTTATCAGCGGACACAAAACCTGATCCGCGCTCAACCGCGACTTCGACAATACACGATTCATGCATAAGAATTGGCGCAACGGGAATCCGAAGATTATTGAATCCAATACCGATCCCTTCCATGAATGACGAACGGGTTATTGACTGAAAATATCCCGTGGAGCCGAAACTGGTTGCAACCACCAGGCCGTCGCCAATCAATTCGTGATCTACTTTTTTCCCATTCACCGAAACCGCAAACCGAAGGGCTCTTCGCTGATCACTATTGCGAATGCAAATTTCGTTGACCGCAATAAGCCGCTTAGAACCAATTATGCCCACAAGTTTGGAGAACTCTTTGATACTGGCTCGGCAGGCGGCAATGATTTCAAAGAGAACCTCGACCGGCTCGTTGTGGCACTTATAGCAAATAAGACTATCACGAACGGGAAGTTTAGGCAAACCGGGAAATGCAGTTTCCGCCAGCAGTAATGTACCGTCACCGCCGAGCGGAATCATGAAATCGGGCGTCTCCCTATCGTATATCAATCCGAATGCTTCCGCTTTTTTGCGGATAGATCCGGCTTTATCCTCAGACTTGGCGAAAATCGCGAATTGCTTCATAGTCAAGTGGTTTCCTCATCACCCGGTAATGGCTGATCATTTCTACTGCCGTAACCAAAAACTGCCGTCTCAAGCGCCTTTAGATTTCGACAGGGACCGCAATCCTGCTTTTCGTCTCGTGACGGACACTCCGGGCATCGTTTTGTCAGTTCAAAAACACACTCAAGCTGTTGACGGACCTCACGGAACCGCTGTTCTTTTTCTGAAACCATCCGCAACTGTTCTTCGATCTGTTTACGCAGCCGCTTCTTCCGGGCGTTAAATCCTGGCGCTCCGCCTTTCGCTCAACTACAATTTTCCGCAATACTTCCAATGATACGTTACATACATAATTTAAGTTGCGCCGGCTTAAAAAGGCAAGCAATTTTCATGCCACAAAAAATTCTGTTTCAACAAGTGACTCTATCCTGCCATCCAGCGTGGTCTGGTCCTTCGCGAATGAAGCCAGAGTAATTCACCACTGCTTTACCAGGATCGGCGCGAATTTTTGTCAGGCAGTTTCAGTTTTCAGCGAGGAGACAAAAAGGTTCTGTCGCCACGGAGCGCATCGAGTAGTACTTTCTGATACACACCTCGGGTACTACGCCGTTGAGGCCGTTCTTCTGGATCCAAAGTTCATGTCTGAGGGGGTGAATTCTTCACTCGCTTTTGGCTTTGTTGAGACCCCAGTCACAGGGCAAATATTTCACCTTGTACGCCCCGATGGGTAAGGCGAGAACTTTGCGTACATATTCACGATACCCACCCTTGTGAGTGGCATTGAAAACTGATCCATACCATACGGAATATTTAAGAAAGATAGAGTGTTTTGCCGTCAATCCGATTCTTTGTCGTATCCATCAAAAAACGCTTGCCCGCATAGTCGAGTTGCTTATCAGGGCTTATGGCTGTAAATGGGTTATCAATGAGCGCAGGGCGCCTCTTCGATGCGCAGACAAGGGCAAAGTGGATTCGGGTTCGTTGTAGTTCTTTCGCAGAATCTGATGTTCGATATGATGTTCGATATGATGTATGACCTGACCGATGGCCGATCACCGAAATAGATCGTAATGCTTATGTGCGCATCACGGTTCGTGGCGATCGTGTTGGTGGGTGCAGATGCCGCAAAAGGCGGGGCCGCTATGCTTTTTCCGGTAGTTTCGGATATTGAAAATTAAATGGTTGCATGATTTCTTCTCCCAAATTTTTGATCAAGCATTGCGCATCACGGCGTTGGAGTAAATAGCAAGCCGCATTCCGGGGCCTTCGGCGAAACCGGCTCAGGCGCCTCCTGCACGTACGTGACTGTTTTACCTTTTTTGCTCAATAATGCGAAACAGTCCCTCAAAGGAGTCACTGAACGAATTGACGCCTTCGCTCTCAAGTTCATCAGTCACCTGTTTTAAACTGATACCTGCTTCGGAAACTTGCTTCAATGTCCAGGCCGCTTCATCGACATTTTCTTGAAGACTGGCGCGGACTTTGCCATGATCCCGGAATGCTGCCAGCGTCGCCGGCGGCATCGTGTTCACCGTATGTGGGCCGATCAGCTCTTCGACATAGAGCACGTCGGAATACGCGGGATTCTTGGTCCCCGTACTCCCCCATAACGGCCTCTGAAGGTTGGCGCCTTTTTCTTGAAGGAGCTTGAACCGCTCACTCCCAAAGATCTCTTTGAATTTTGCATAGATCAGCCTGGAATTGGCTATCGCCACCTTGCCCTGCAACGACCCGGACCCTTTTGCGGCAAGAAGCTTGTCGGCTTTCGAATCGATGCGGCTCACAAAAACACTGGCCACGGAACGGACCTTGTCGAGTGGCTCTCCTTTTTCTCCGCGTCTTTCCAAACCCGATACATATGCATAGACTACCTGTTCATAACGCTCCAGAGAAAAAATCAGGGTTACGTTGATATTGATTCCTTCCGCGATTGCCTGCTCAATCGCCGCTAACCCCTCGTGTGTTGCCGGTATCTTGATCATCACGTTTTCCCGGTTGACCAGTGCAAAAAGATTTCGCGCTTCTTCAATCGTTGCATTGGTATCGCGGGCAAGATGGGGACTCACTTCCAGAGAGACAAACCCGTCCTCGCCTTTGGTGCGTTCAAAGGTCGGATAGAACATATCCGCCGCATTGCGGATATCGCGCACCGCCAATACGAGATAAATTTCCTCGATGCTCTTGTCGGCCCTGAGAAGCTCCTCGATTTCCCGGTCATATTCGTTTGTTTCAGAGATCGCTTTTGCAAAAATCGTTGGATTTGACGTCAAACCCGAAAGTCCATCATTATCGATCAGACGTTTCAATTCGCCCGACTCGACAAAGCTGCGCTGAATGAAATCAAGCCATACGCTTTGTCCGAGCGCTTTGAGCTGTATCAATGGATTCTCCTTCATCATCATATCCTCCCTTTCATGTATTTCTGTTCGTAGCGTTTGATTTTTTGAATTCGCCGTGCGTGCCGGCCTCGGTCAAACGGCGTCTTGAGCCACATCTCAACAATGGCCCGGGCCGTTTCATTATGTCAATCGTCCAGCCGGTTTCAAATTTCGGAGCTGTCAGGTACGGTATGCCTCGATAGTTTTTCGAGGCACTTCGCTATACCCACGGCTTCATTGTGCGCCGGAATGATAATCGATATCATCGTTTCTTTGTCCTGAGAAATCTGACAAAAGCTTTTCGCACGATTTCGGAATATGTCGGATACGGATAGATTGTCCGGGCAATCTGTTCGATGGATAGAATGGCATCGGGATTAATCGTTGTTGTTTCGCCGCTTTGGCTTAGTTGCACGATCGGCCGGTTTCCCGACAGGGACACTTCCGTGATTTGCGTCTCTTTCAGCAACCGTATCGACTCGCGCCGCAGTATCGACTCTATCGAGTCGGCAATCTCGGGCTCCTCTTTCTTGAGAATTCTCGATGACCGGACAAGAATGCTGACCTGGGAGCCAAATCGCGCAAAGCATTGGGCAAGCTCTACTCCTATGGGGCCGCCGCCAACGACAAGTAATTCGCCGGGCAATTCATCCATATCCCATATATTCACGTTTGTAAAAGAATGCGCTTCGCGTAATCCCGGCACGGGTGGTATTCTGGGAGAGGAGCCGGTACAAATGACGAAGTATTTCGAGGTAAGCGTTTCATTGTTAATTGCAAATGTATCCGGCGAGACAAATGAACCGTTACCGATATGCACATCGATTCCCATTGCGCCAAAGGTGTTTTTATTCTCGTTTCTATATATCGATTCAACCGTATCGTGTACGTGTTGCATGACATTGCCGAACCGAAACGACGAGGGGATTTCGATGGCGGGGAAGCCATGGTTTGAAGCGTCCGCAATAGCATGCTTAAGACGGGCCGCATGGATGAGCGTTTTGCTCGGGATGCATCCCGAATGAAGGCATTCCCCTCCTACTTTTGCCTTTTCTACAAGCGCGGTTTTCGCCCCCGAACGCAGGGCGGTTGTTGCCGCGACCAGCCCTGCGGATCCGGCGCCGATAACACAGATGTCGTAATTCTTCATAGGGTTCTTCTTTCGGAATTTTCCTTTTGCGATTGTACCGGAAGAGGCCGTTTGCTTGATTTCTCCAGACAAGTCCATCGATTGGCCTCATTTTCACTGAATTGTAGCGTGTCGAGTTAATTCCGATGATACAAGCACACTTAAACCATAGGACAACACAGACAGGCGCAGGGGTTTTTATGAGCAATCGGCATGCCAGAACGCTTCTTCGCGGTTATTTTTTTTGTTGCTTCCAAAGTCCTCCAGTCGGTTTTTGCGTTACGCGATTACTCTGCCTGCACAGTCACAAACATTGCATCGGAAAACTTCTGTCACTACAGCCTCTACGGCCATGGGGACGCGACCACTCTGGCCGGCGCCGTCAAATACCGGCAGGGGTCCAGCTATGTTCCTGCCCCCGAATTTTCCGATTCATTGGCCGTATGGGGGACTATTTGGGCCGATCCCAAAATCAGCAACATCGGCTACGGCGAAATCGAAGAAATGCTGGATCCGCCTCCGTTTACAAGTGGCCCGGCCTACCAGGATCTGGCCGCTCTGCCAAGCGATGGTTTCTTCGAGAGGGTTGTATTCAAGGGCGCCTTTGGCGCGACGAACTGGCTGCGCGGCTGGACGGCACTTGACGAGTACGGCTATCTTGGTGAATTGAATAACCAGGGCATTCCTGTTGTGACGGTACGTCGCTTATCACCCCGCTCGTCGGGCCGCTACTGGAAATGTTCGATGCCGAAAAGGACCTTCGCCGGTCGCCGTCGGTTGACTACCTTGAAAAACTGCGTCGGCTCGACACACACCTGGATACGTTGTGCTCCGAACAGACCCGGGCAATTATCGATAAGGCGGCCCATGCGCCGCTCGGAATGCGCCAGGTATGATCCTGCACAGGGTGGTTAGATATGTCGAGCGGATCGGAGATCATATAGTAGACATTGAAGAATACCTGGTATGGAGCGCCGCGGGTGAAGAGACACGGCATTGCAAGTCCGGTAGTATGCAGGGCACGCTCAGAGGCGTTCTTTTCCTTTGCGTCCACAACAGCGCACGCAGTCAGATAGCCGAGGCGCTGGCACGCGGAATACAGCCCGACCGGATCCGGATTTACAGCGCGGGCAGCGATCCCGTGCCCGAGGTTCATCCCGCTGCCGTGGCATGCCTGAAAGAAACAGGTATCGATATCAGCGGCACTCACACGAAACGAATTTCCGACATACCGCTTCAGGACATAGACGCCGTGATTACCCTGTGTTCCGAAGAGATATGTATCGATTTCCCGGGTGGCCGTTCACACAAGATCATAAACGCCCACGAGGTTGGGTAATGAATTCAAAACAAGGCGCGGACGCATGAAGCCTAACCATTGCCCTCCACCGCAAGACGCTGTTTTTTCCAATCCATCACCGAATCCGCCATGCGCATCGCGTTCAGCCCCTTGCCCTTCAATAGTTTGACCGCTTCCTGGGAGAGTACGCAATACGGCCCGCGGCAATAGGCAACGACCGTCTTGTTTTTGGGGAGTTCCGCCAGGCGTTTCTTGAGGTCCTTCAAGGGCACGGAACAAGCGCCTTTTATATGCGAGTGACGGTATTCTTCTTCGGGCCGCACATCCACAAGCACAATCTCGCCCGTTGCGGCGCGACGCAGAATGTCTTTGCGATCGAGCACGTCGAGTTCGTCCTTTTTTTCAAAGTATCTGCTGACGGTTTTCTCTATTTCGGCGAGGTGCTCCCCGCCCACGGCCTGCACCACGCGCCAGAGCCGACAGACATTCTCCCCGGAAATAGAGTATACCACGAAGTTTTTTTCTCTGCGCGTGAACACAAGGCCGGCCTGTCGCAGCACCTGAAGGTGACGGGAGGTGTTCGCGACGCTCTGCGAAGACTCATCGGCGAGCACCTCTACCGTGCGCTCCGCCTGGCACAGAATGTCCAGTATTTCCATCCGTGCGGCATTTGCGAGCGCCTTGCCGACAAGGGCGAGTTGCTCGAAGATATGGGTCTTGACCTGTCGTGCATTTCCGGTCATCTATCCCCCTTTTTGGCGTGCCTCATCTTTGTAACTCGTCACTATGCGGCAACAACCATTATGTGCGAGACAAGTATTCAACAAATGTGTTGAATACTTGAATAGAATATACTATATTCAAGTTGAAAGAACAACCTTGAGAGAAGGGAGTGTCCTGTGATCTACCTTGACTATAATGCGACGACGCCAATCGACACCGCAGTCGCCGAGGCGATGCTTCCGTACATTCACGGCAAATACGGCAACCCTTCGAGCAACCATGAATTTGGTCGGGCAGCCAAAACGGCCGTTGAAAAGGCACGCGGGCAGGTAGCAGCACTGCTTGGAGCGAAGCCGTCTGAAATCGTTTTCACGAGTGGCGGCAGCGAATCGAACAACACGGTTATCAAGGGAGTGGCCCATACATTTCGCGACAAGGGCAATCATATAGTCACATCGCAAATCGAACACCCCGCCGTGCTCAATCCCTGTCGTTTTCTGGAGCGTAACGGCTATCGAATTACGTATCTGCCGGTCGATCGCAATGGAAGCGTAGATCCCGCAGATGTTCAAACGGCTTTGACGGACAAAACGATTCTGGTAACGATAATGCATGCCAACAACGAGACCGGCACTATCCTGCCGATTCGCCAAATCGCCGATATTTGCCGGAAGTCCGGCGTCCTGTTTCACACCGACGCCGCACAGTCTGTCGGCAAAATTCCGACGCTGGTCGATGACCTCGGCGTGGATTTTCTGTCGGTTGCCGGGCACAAGCTGTACGCCCCCAAGGGAATCGGCGCGCTGTATATCCGGGACGGCATTACCATCGAGCCACTTATTCACGGTGCCGGCCATGAGTGCGGAAGACGTGCCGGTACCGAGAACGTCGTATTCGAGGTGGGATTGGGAAAAGCGTGTGAAGTCGCTCTGTCTCTGCGCAACGACCATTCCATAAAAACCCTGACCAACAGGTTCTTCACGGGGCTGAAGGATTTGTTTGGCCACAACCTGCGACTCAACGGCCACCCGGAAAACCGACTGCCCAATACGCTTTTCATCAGTTTCGTCGGGTACACACCGGCTGATGTGCAGCGGGCTCTTGGGGGAGTCGCGGTATCCACCGGTTCGGCATGCCACTCTGGAACCACGTCTCTTTCGCCGGTGCTTGCGGCAATGGGCGTGAACGCCGATGAAGCAGCGACAACGATCAGATTCAGTCTAGGCAGATATACGACCGAAAAAGATATCAAAACCGTGACCAAAAATTTGGCAGGTCTCACGAACATTGTTTCCAATCAATAGCCAAAGGAATGTTTTATGAAAATTCTCATGATATTCAACCGCCCCCCGTACGACAGTACCGATGTTACGTGGAATGGGTTGCGGTTGGCTGGACAATTGAAGAAGACGGGTGAAGACGTACGAATCTTTCTGATGAACGATTCCGTTGATATGGCCCGTGATATCTGCAAAGCACCCGAAGGGTATGACCAGGATCTTTCACAAATGCTCAAGGATCTTATTGCGCAGGGCGTCCCGGTGAAAATCTGCGGGACATGCATGGCCCGCTGTGGAATCCATAAAAACCATCCCTGTTTCGAGGGAGCGGAGAAGTCGACCATGCCGGCGCTCGCTGAGTGGGTCGTGGACAGCGATAGAGTCGTCACAGTTTAGGCTCTCAGTTTGCGAGACATACGCGGGAAGCGTATATTTTTTATAATCATTACCGGTCGACAGAGGTCCGTGGGGCGCATCAAGGTGTCCCCGGGCCACGTATGACCTGACCGACGGCTTCGAGGTGCAGCTTGGGGCTAACATTTTCGCAGGTGATACGGGGAAATTCGGTCAGTTTGACGACAATGATATGGTGTATCTCAAAACCCGGTTCAGTTTCTAACCAATGCTGATTCATAAGAAAGAGATGTCGTTGAGCAGGGCCGTATCGCCGGCATGGACCGTCACGCCCTCGAATGAAATCATCCGGTCCCTCCTATTTGGTCAATCAACTCGCACGCCTTTTCCACGCCATCGGCCAGTATTGTACGCCCCGCAGCGGTAATCCGGTAATACTTGCGCATCTTGCCGGCCACATTCTTCCGCGATGACTCGAGTAATCGTTGTTCCTCCAGTTTGTGCAACACGGGATAGAGCGTTCCCGGGCTCATGCTCTACCCACGGCGGGCAAGCCGGCGTATCAGCTCCAGGACGAAAAGCGGCTCGTGGTGCGCAATTCAAGTAGAAACCGCGGCTTCCCCCGATTAAACCATCTGTGCCGCCGAGGGC
>CAYFVL010000029.1:16165-30747 GCA_964346405.1 uncultured Fibrobacterota bacterium | reverse complement strand
TCGCAGGAAGCGGTCGCGCTATTGCGGGACAACGGGCGCCAAGCATACCGAATTTCTGATTCGGTGGTGGATTGGAAGAAAGGAGAGGTTGTGCAGGGTGCGCCACCGAATAAGCCCCGCCAGCCAGTGTAACGGTAAAGAGTGAATGTGAGACTATTCACGAATATTCCGCAAGTCTTTCACCAGCGCTTCCCTCGCCCGCGCCAGCAGTCGTTCCACCGATTTGGAGCTGGTATGCATGATTTCGGCGATATCTTCATAAGAAAGTTCCATAAATTCCCTGAGAGTAACGGCGGTGCGCTGCCGGGATGGAAGGCGGCTGATTGCATTGTGGACGGCATTGTCCCGTTCACGGTCAAGCATTCGTTGAGAAGAATCTGGATCAGGGCAATTGGAATCCTCTACGTCTTCAATGACGGTTTCGCGCTTTTTTTGGGCTGTATCCATACAAAGACGTACTATGACGCGATAGAGATAGGTGCTGAACGAAGCGGTATGACGGTAGCGAGGCGCAGCCTGAAAAATCCTTATAAATGCCTCCTGCGCAACATCCTGAGCATCCTGTGTGTTACCCATGAATCGCGAACTCAGACGCCATGCGGTTTGCTGGTATCGTAATACGATTTCATTGAATGCGGGCAGGTCGCCACCAGCCGTTCTTCGCATGAGTTCTTCATCATTTGTCATTGAACTGTTTTCCGACTCCGCATCGAGCAGATAATACAACCGATTCCGTTGGTAAACATAAGGGTTTCTACGAATCGTTTTTGAAACAGAGAAGAGTCGCGATGCTTATACCCGCGGCTCAGGGGAAACTATTGCGTTGTGAAAACAACTATGGCCGATTTTTCCATATTCATCTTAGCCATTCTATCCATTAGACTGTTCGAACACGAAGAGTGTTACAGAATTGAGACACATTCATTGAGTCTGGTCTAAAAACTTGACCTGAAGAAAGCATTATTCCTGACTTGATACGGCACATGCGGTAGCGGCGCTTCGCCAATCCAGCTCTTTGGTCATTTACGGGCATTCTGGAAACCGGTTTTTCTCCCGTATGACGGCCAAAGGATCTCTTTAGAGCAGATTACGGAATGCAAAAGCAACGATTTCAAATGTGAACATGAGTTTGTCAATTAAAGATGTCGTCTTTATCATGGAATCCACTTGACTCGAATATTACGCAAACTTAGCATGAATAGCACTGCGCAGAAAACCGACAGCACCGCAAAGCTCAGCGTGAACGGCATGCGCGCCGATTGATTGACCGCTCCCTGGAGTACGTCGCCGCCATAGGTCAGCGGAAGGATGTATGCGAGCGGTCGAAGAAATGACGGCAATTTCTCGATCGGGAAGAACAATCCGCAAAGAAATATCATCGGAAATCGGAAAAAATTTGAAAACGTCTGCGCTTCGAATACTTCTACAACGGCAACGGCGATGAATAAACCCAAAAATGTCGATACAATCGAGGTCAACACGACCCCGGTTATCAACGGTAGCCAGGCGATCGTGCCCATGTCAATGAAAAATACCGCTATGATTAACGGAACAAACGCATTGGCCGCGCCGAACAGGATTGCGCCCCCGGTCTTTGCCAGCATTAGATGTTCCAGAGAGAGCGGAGATAAAAGCAACCGTTCGAATGAACGGCCCTTTTTCTCAAAAGTGATAGTGACCGCAAGCAATGATGTTGTCCCAAACAGAATCGCCATTGCCATGACTCCCGGCAGAATAGTGCGCAAGTCAACTTCACCGCCGGAGCGGATGAAAAACATGAGAGTCCATGCCAGCGGGAAAATGATTCCCCAGCTCAAGTTAGGCGGTTTGAGGTAATATGTCCGAATATCTTTTTGAAGAATGCTCCAGAATGCAATCCATTGTCTCACTGCTGGTTCTTCCTTTCTTTTTCAGTTTTCATCCGGTCCGATTCGATTCCCGTTATTTTGACAAAAACATCCTCAAGCGATGGGCGTATCGAACGGGCTTCCGTTATATTGATATTTCGTTCTTCAAGAAACCGCACAAGCGGGCCAAGAGGAAACGGGGCTTTCGTAGCGGCTCTCAGTGAGTTTGATGACGTCATATCAAAGGTAAGATTGCCGAATTCTTGAACCATCCCCTCCGGCAATCCCTTGAGATCATCGGCTACCGCGAGTTCGATTATATATTGTCCTTGCACATCACGCAGCAGGTCTGTTGTGGCCCCCGTGCGCACAATCCGTCCATCGACAATGAACGCGACACGGTCACAGAGCCGCTCAGCTTCTTCAATGTAATGAGTGGTAAGGAATACCGTGGCGCCGGATGTTTTCAGAATAGAAATAAGTTTGCGTATCCGTCGGGCGTTTGCTACGTCAATACCGCTGGTCGGCTCGTCGAGAAAAAGAATGCGGGGCTGGTGAATGACGCCGGCGGCGATTGTGAGCCGTCGTTTCATGCCGCGTGAATAGCCGCCAAATTTCCGGTTGGCTGCTTCGGCAAGCCCAAACGCTTCGAGCAGTTCCCGTGCTCGGTTTTCCCGTTCGCGCTTTGCGATACCATAGAGCGATGCGCAGAAACAGAGGTTCCCGAGTCCTGTCAATTCCGGATACAGGTTGCTCTCATCGGGAACTATGCCCATCAGATGCTGGGCTTTCTTGATGTTCTTTGTATAGTCATGGCCAAAGTACGAGATTTGCCCTTGATCAAGTCGAGCCAGGCCGGTAAGCATGTTGATGGTCGTTGTCTTTCCCGCGCCATTGGGGCCGAGGAAGCCGAAAATCTCGCCTTCACGTACGCTGAAAGTGGCCCCTTTGACCGCATCGACTTCGCCGTACTGTTTGGCAAGATCCTGCGCTTCAATCGCCACAGTGTCTTTTTCATCCATATCACAGTCCTTTTCTAAATATCAACCATATTCCCAGAGATCGATCCAGACCCCATCTTTGGGGTTACACATTTGAAGAATATCCTCGGCAACACAGCTATGCAAATCAGGAATCCCTTTGTTTTGTATGTCAATTATAACAGTCCCTCCATAAATTTCTTACTCGCACGAATTGCCACCATCGCCATGGCATCGGCGAATTTGCTCTTGAGTGCACTCTTTCGCGCTGTCTGCCAATTCCTCGGGATTCGCACAATCGCCGTTACAAACACAGGGATGCTGGTTATCTTCTCCATGACATTCATGAATCTTTTCTTCAGTACACTTCTCAGGTTCTCCTTGAACATTTCTTGAACATCCGGATTTCTGATTTGTGCTGCACATTGCTACGCTCCTTTGAAAAGGTTTGAAATACTTCTATGCGACATTTCCCTTATGTTTAGGGCATGAGCAGGTTGCCCCGCATTTCCCGCTTTGACCGGTATCGCGCACCGAATCTTTGAACAATGCATCCAGCGCTTCACGCGCTTTCGCATGAGCGCCCGGCGCTATTCGATAATGCCTGTAGTAGCTTCGTCTCTCTGAAACAACCAGGCCGGAGTCTTTCAGCACATTCAGGTGCTGCGATACCGCGCCTGGAGTGATTTCAAGAATCCGTGCAAGTGCTCCGGCACACAAACATTTTCCACAGAGCAGCGATACAATGCGGGCGCGCGGCTCAACAGCCAATGCCTTGAGTACAGTTATATCGATTTCTTTCATGCTCCCTATCCGTTTTAGTGCATGCTAAAATAGATACTTTCCCTGCATCGGCGCAAATCATAGTTAATCAATTCTAAACATTTAACCAAAGTGAAATTGCTATTTTTTTTGTGGATTATTCGGGCTGTGCTGCAACCTCACCGGCAACTGCCGGCAGAATTAACCCAAGTTTCGCAGCCGAGAACCGCCGTACCGCGCTGCACTGCGCTGCACTGAGCGGTGTCGAAGTGAGCGGTGTCGAAGTGAGCGGAGCCGAGGGTGCAGAGGCTCCTGGAATAAAAAAGGCCGTACCCTTCAGGGGGGTACGGCCTGCACGCATATTGCAGATCCTCGAATGCTCAGTCGACGCCGACGGTCAACTCATCCGCCTCTTTCGCCGTCAGTTCCTCGAGATTCTTGTCCAGGTTATTGATCGTATGACTGGTTACCAGGAATGTGCCCGGTTTGTTCGGAGTACGTACCCAGAACTTGCTCTCCGCAGATTTCTCGTTTGCTACCGTAACCGTTTTCGTTTCGCCGTTTTCCATAGTGATCGTCGCTGTCAGCTCGGGCGAATTGAAACCCATGGTCGAATCGGCAAGCGAGAGGTCTTCTTCCCAACTGCTGGTCTTCAGTTTTGAAAGGTTTTTGACCAGTTTCTTTACCTCTTCGGTATCCGCCTTGACGTTTTCCGGAGAGGTGATATGCCATTGCGCAACTCCGGCCGTATCGGATCGTTTCTCAATCCTGATCGGTACCGCATTCTTCTTCGCCAGCATCACGACTTCAGCTTTCTCGGGATCAAACGAGAGAATCGATTTGTCGCGCCACCGATTTTCGTCCGTGAAAAAAGCATGTCGAATACTTCCGCGAGCGGTGTACACCTTGTCGGAACCTTCCATCCGAACGTAATGGCTACTCCAGTCCGGGCCACTTTTCCCGATAAAGAAGGTGCCCAGCTTGTTGTTGCCGGTTTTCCAGACCGAAACCCTGATCCCCTTGGCCGTGTCTACCTCGAACAGGCCGCGGTTCTCCGGGTTTTGGGAGATAAGCTCATCCCGCTTCATGTTTACCAGTTTGTCGACAAGTGACTGAACCGACGCACTGTCGGCGGGATATACTACGGAAGACCCGCCGGAAGTTTCACCGCTCGACTTGGCAATAGGATTCGCCTCGTTGGATCCGGTGTTGTCGGAAGCGTCGGGTGCCACTACCCACGTCCCGTTTTCGTTCCTGATCTCGACGGTGTTTTTGCTGTCGACTATCCTCACGGTCGCCAGTTCGTCTTTCGAAAGTCCGGGGAAAAATTCCCCGGACTCGGACGACGGTTTAGCGTTTCCAAGGTATTCGGTCAGGACAACGATACCCACGATGGCGACAAGGACAACTGCGAGTATTCCCAGTGTTTTTGGTTTCATTATTCCTTGCCCTCCGTTTTTGCTGAATCATTTCCGGTACCGACGGTTTTTGCCGTTGCGGTCGCCGGTGCGGTATCCAATTTTCGTCTCCGTACGAAATAGATGATTAGTCCGATAAGTATGATAAGCGCCGGCATCAGCACCACATTGACCATTCGAATTACAGTCGGCATCGAGGAATCTTCCTCGAGCTGATCGGCCGAGAGAGTCCTGTCCGCCAGAGCTCGTGAACGGATCTGAATGAGATTCTCATCCAAAGTCAGCCAGTCCACCACGTTGAGCAGCCACATGACATTGCCCGGAGCGGCATTCTGCTGGGAAAGAAAATCAGCATCACCGACCACAACCAGATGACGTGAGGTATTGCCCTCGATAATCTGCCGATCCTGGTCCTGGGGCGAGAGCTGTATCTGCGAAAGCGCATCCTCCGACGCATCTTTTACCGGAGGAACCGTCTTGCCCTTGAAGTAGCTGACGAAATCTCCGTTCAGGTAGGCCCCAAGCGGGCGCTGCTGAAGCTCCTGGGCATTTGCCTGGAGGACCTGCCCCCACTCCTGTTGAGGATTGAGATTGAAATTGTCGCTTTCGGTCCAGCTTCTTTCGGATGAATGCATGAGAACGGTTCCGCTTACCGGAAGGGACGTATCGCTCTCAACCGTGAGGCTAAGAGGGCTGGCCCATGGCAGAAGCACTTCGGCAAGTCCTGAAACAGCCGGATTGTCCTGGTTGAAGCCATCCTGTCCCACTCGCACAAAATAGGGATAACTGACGGGAACATTCATCTGAAAATTGCCTACTCGCTGTGGTATCTGCACCTGTCCGCACGATGCATCGAGAACCAGCTCTTCCCGGACCTGTACGCCGTAGTGATCCAGAAGATCCATAATACGTGGACGCTGGGTGGTGCCCATCACGCCTTGCTGAAAATCGACCTTGATTGCGTCGACCAGAACAATCAGGTTTCCACCATTCATGAAATACTGGTCGATTTCGAACAGCTTACGTTCCGTGAAACTTTTAGGACCACCGCCGGGAATAATGAGCGTCCTGATATCCGGACTGATTTCCTGTCCCGACGAGATATCGATCGTTTCGACATCGTAGTTCTCTTTGAGATTCTGGAAAATCGGGCTGTACTTTTCCTCAGTTTGGTCCCTGACCTGCATCTGCTGCTGAATATTGGGCGGCAGATAGGGCATGGTATCCGTTTTCAGTACACCGATCTTCGGGACCTCGGACCTTAGAACTTTCATAACCGCCTGAGCCAGATCATATTCAAGGTTACGAAGATCCTGGACTACGGGAAGAACTTCTTTCTTGTCGGCATAAAGAACCGCGATTCCCATGAAACCATTCATGACCTGGGCTTTGTCACGTTCAAATGTCTGAAGTCGAATCTCCGGAATCCCCAGGGCACGTACCTTCTGCTTGGTATCTTCGTCTTTCGAAGGGTCTTCGAGAGTGATACGTAGATTACCCCCTGAGTATGCTTTGAATTCAGACAGCAGGTCGCTGACTCCGGACTCGAGCGTCTTGAGATGCGGAGGCAAATCCTGCGAGAAATAGACTTTGATATTCACTATGTCGTCAACACCCTTCAGCATCCCTTTTGTTGCGGTTGATATGCTGTATTCCTTGTTCTCCGTTACATCGAGACGCTTGAAGAACTTGGTAGACAGGTAGTTGAGTACCGCTACAAAACCCAGGATGATCAGGACATACAGAATTGTCTGCGTCTTGTTCACCGCTTTTTTCGATGCCATATTATTCCCACTTCCTGCTTTCAATTGAGACAACGTTCAGGAACAGAAAGAACCCGATAACGGAAAGATAGTAGATAATGTCGCGACTGTCTATTACGCCTCGTCCGATACTTTCGAAATGATTTCCAAGTCCCAGATAGCTGAGGAAAGGAACCATTCCAGAGGGCGCAACCATCGTCACGAACGGATTTCCGACAATAAACAGGACAAATGTCACCACGACTCCCAGAATGTAGGCCACGATCTGGTTTTCCGTCATCGAAGAAACCCACATGCCGATAGAGAGATACGCGGCACCCATAAGAACTGCTCCGAGGTATCCTCCGAAAATAGCGCCGCCGTCCGGGTTGCCCAGAATAGCGATCGTTATCGGGACGGTAACCGAAAGCAGTATTGCGATCGTGAGGAATGCGAAATTCGCCAGAAACTTTCCCGCAACTACCTGGGTATCACTGATCGGCCAGGTTAGAAGGAGTTCCAGCGTACGTACCTTTTTCTCTTCAGCCCAGGACCTCATGGCGATTGCTGGAACAAAAATCAGGAATGCCCAGGGGAGCAATCCGAAATATCCACGCATATCGGCCTGGTTTATAATGAAAAAGCCCTGGAAAAAGAGAAAGTTGGTTGCCACCAGATATACCGTGATGAAGATATACGCTATGGGCGAAAGAAAGAACGCCCTGAATTCCTTTTTAAAAACCGCCATTACACTTTGCATTCTGTCAGCCCCTTGTGAGTTGCGTGAAAACGTCCTCGAGACTTGCCGATTCTCTTTTCAGCTCGGAAAGTAACCATCCGTTATCAACTGCGCATTTGTAGAGGGTTTCGCCCATTTCATCTCCGCCTTCGGCAACCACCCGGACGGAGAACCATCCGTCGCCGGCGCTTGAAGCAGACGTACTCGATATACCGCCGATTGTATTCAATTTGTCTTCTATTGCTGCTTTGTCTCCTTTTATGCGCAAGGAGTATTGCCCCCCCTTGGTCATCCTGGAGGTCAGCTCGTCGGCGGTACCCGTGGCAACACCGGCTCCTTCATTGATGATCAGAATACGATTGCACGTAGCTGCGACCTCGGGAAGGATATGCGAGCAATAGATAACCGTTTTCTCTTCGCCGATTTTCTTTATCAATCGACGGATTTCAATGATCTGGTTAGGATCGAGCCCGGACATCGGCTCGTCGAGAATCAAAAGGTCGGGGTTGTGGAGCATTGCCTGTGCGAGCCCTACACGCTGGCGATACCCTTTGGACAGCGTACCAATCTGCCGGCTGACCATTGTAGTCAAACCGCATACCTGATACATTTCATCAATACGTTTTTCGAGTTGGCTCCCCTTGAGGCCGCGAATCTCTCCCACAAGGTGGAGATACTCGTAGACCAGCATGTCATTGTACAATGGATTGCTTTCGGGAAGATACCCGATCATGCGGCGAATCTCCATGCTGTTGTCCCGGGAATTGTATCCGGAGACGTTGATTTCTCCCGAACTGGCGGGAATAAAGCATGTTACGATACGCATGGTTGTCGTTTTGCCGGCACCATTCGGTCCCAGAAAGCCAAAAACCTCTCCTTTCCGTACGTCGAAATTCAAGTCTCTGACTGCGTGCACGTCGCCGAACCGCTTGTTGAGCCGGCGTACTTCAAGCACATTGGAGTTGGTCAAATTACTCATAGGCCACCACCGTTTGCTACATAAATGGAGGTTGGAAATCTCTGTACCACACGTACGTGGTACAAAAAATGGATTCTTTGGGAGTTCCAGGTCAAGCAGCACTTTATCCGGAAGGAGTGCCGAAAGCCGGCGCTCTCCGAGTAACGTCATATTTTCGTTCGTGCAAAAAAAAAATTGTATGGGAGAGCAAAAATTACGGAAGGGAAGGAATTCAGAAGGGGAGAGATTGTTGGTGAGACATATCCCTCCCCGTGAAGTGGTTCTCGAGAAAGGTTATTCGACTTTCTTATTCTCCTGAATCTCCACTCGAAGATCCTGGGCAATTTTTTTGATAGTTTGGAGTGACTTGCGTGCACGAGTACCGGCGGACTTGTTACCCCGTTCAAACTTCTCGTACTCGGCTTTAAGGTTTTCAATCTCGTTCAGCAACGGTTCCAAGCTCATTTTTCCTCCTTGGAGAAATATGGTTTAGTCCGGAAAACAAACACAGAAGTATTCATTTAAAAGTAATCGATTCTTTACACCGAAACCCCGTAATAGCAAATCCTGCGCCGGCCCGAACCCCAAATGAAGTTAAAAAAACATACGTTAAAACTGTTCCAAAAGAAAATAACATCCCGCCGGGGGGAGCATTCCCCTGAACAGTGAACCGGTCGATCTGGAGAATGCCCGGGATAGAAATGCGGGAAGCAACGGCTCCCGTTCCTTTTTTTCCACTATTCGAGCATTCTCGGGTAGCCCGGTCGACTGTTTCAGGTAGTTTATAGCGTCGGTGAACCCTCCCAGCGTGTCTATCAGATTCAAATCATACGCCTGAGAGCCGGTGAAGATCCTCCCGTCGGCAATGCTTCGTACCGCTTCCAGTTCCATTGAACGAGCGGTACTGATATCCCGGATGAACTGTTCATGCGTATCGTCGAGAATTACCTGAATGTGCTCGCGTTCCCTGTCGGTCGGGGCACGGTGGGGGTTAAACATGTCTTTGTATTTACCGGCTTTCACCGTTTCTATCTTTATACCGATTTTTTCCATAAGTTCGTGATACTGCGGAAATTGGAAAATAACTCCTATGCTCCCGGTGATGGTGCCCGGATTCGCAAAGATACGTTTTGCCGGTCCGGCTATGTAATATCCACCGGAGGTGGCCATGTTGCCCATGCTGACAATAAGAGGTTTACCGGTGTTTCTATACCGAAGAACTTCGGAGTAGATTTCCTGCGAAGGCGCCACCGCTCCGCCGGGCGATTCGATCCTGAGGACTACTCCGGCAATGGAATTGTCTTTTCTGAATTCTTGAAGCTGTTTCAGATACGGCTCCGAGCTGTAGATCACGTCCGCCACTCTGACCACACCGACAGCCCTGCCGTAGAGGGGAGAGATGCCGCGATCCCGAAGCCCGATCCCGATCGCAAGCGAAACGAGTGCTACAAGGACCGGAAGGGTAATCGCGATTATCACGAGTATCTGGTGCGAGCGTTTCACATGGCCTCCGAAGTGACGACACGAATTGTGTCGCCGGGCATAATGACGGAGTCGGTTTCCAGATTGTTCAGCCGAAGCAACGCTTCAAGCGGCATATCGAAAACCCGGGCAATCCTCCACAGGTTATCACCCCTGCCGACTCTGTAATATACAACCTGTGCTGATATTTCTTCTGTTTCAGTTCTTTTTGGATGCATTTTCCGGGGTATTTTTAGCAGCATTCCCGGACGAAGTACCGACTTTCGGCTCAACCCATTGTGTGACATCAGGCTCAACAATTCCACATTGAACAGGTCGGCAATTTTGGAAAGATTATCGCCCGATGAAACTCTGTACGTTGTACCATTGTCGAAATCCACGGTTTGAGCTTTCTTCTCGGGCTCTGGGGAGTTGGTTTTTTTTCCGGACGGTCTGTAACGCAACCGCAACGTATCCCCCGGGTGGAGCAGGCTCTTTTCATCCAGATCATTCCAGGCAGCGAGTGTTTTTGTGGAGATTCCGAACCCGGATGCGATCCTGTATAAATTATCGCCTGCCGATACTATGTGAGTCCCGGGTATCGTCCCCGCGGTATCGCTGAGGATTTCAGCGTTTCGCGCTTTGGTTGCTTTTCCCTCTCTTTCTCTGTCTGGAGCATAGAGTGTCAGAAGCGCACCCGCCCGAAGCGCTCGGGCACTTGGTAAATTGTTCCACTGTAGTACGGATTTCGTATCGATGTCGAAAATCTTTGCGATCTCCGATACGGTATCGCCTTTTTTTACTCTGTAGGTGAGTCGTTTTCCGCTTTTTGGGCTCGGTTGTTCAGTCGAAGCGGTTGATACCCGGGCATGTTGAACGACCGCGCCGGAGGTCTCGGAAACAGTTATTGGAATGAGCAGGTGCTTTCCGGCAATTATTCGGGAATTCCTCAGGTTATTTATTGATTTTATCGCGGAAACCGTTGTCCCGAATCGCGCGGCAATAGAAGAGAGATTGTCGCCGGGATGTATCGTATATCGATACCAGTTCACTTTGTCTTCGTCGGTGAGTGATGCATAGAAAGTCTTGTATACATCAGCTTTCCGGGCCGGCAGAATCAGTTGGACACTGTCCATATTCGGGGGAGTGCACCATCTCAGAATGTGAGGATTCAGCTCCTTCAGGTAATTTTGCTCTACCCCGATACCTTTCGCGATTTTGTTCAGTTCTATGCACTCACCGATTGGAATAATGTCATGGTCGAAAGGGGATTGCGGCGTGACGGTATAATGAAAGCATTCAGGGTTCTTCGCAATCATGAGTGCGGCGAGAAAATGTGGGACATAGTCTTCCGTCTGTTTGGGCAGGTTAAGGTCCCAGTAATTGTCGGTACCGGCACGTTTGATCGCGCGTGCAACACCACCTTCTCCGCGGTTGTATGCCGCAAGAGCGAGATACCAGTCCCCAAAGTCACCGTAGAGTTTCTTGAGATACGAAATTGCCGATCGGGTCGATTTCACCGGATCCCGACGTTCATCGACCCAGAAGTTTTTCCGAAGACCATATCGACTCCCAGTCTCTGAGATGAACTGCCAAATTCCCGATGCATGCGCATATGAGTACGCCTTCGGATTGAAAGCACTCTCGATCAGCGGGAGATAGGCCAGATCAGTGGGCAAGCCACTGTCGGCAAACATCTTCTTGTACATCGGCAGGTAGTGCTCCGCTCGCGAGAGCCAGGCTTCGACCGAGCTTTTCCGTCGACGAAGTACCAAATGCAGTGCACGATGAACCCGATCATTCCAGGTTATTGGAATATTGTAGGGGATACCGCGGCTGCAATTCAGGTAAATCTCTTTGCCCGAATCGGCCGACGGCACAACAAGGCTGTCGAGTGATTCCGAAATCTGGCGTCGGAAAACGGCAATGCCGAGATCCTCGGGCAGATAGTCGAGGTATCGTGCCGGCATGGAGTCGCTGTAGAAAACCGCGATTTGGTCCATAAGAACCGAAGGCGAATCAATATCCTCATAGCCGATACATGAATCGGTCAATGCCGCATGGCAGCTAAGCATGATTGAATCCGCTCGATTGTAGTCTCCGAGACCGGCACTACGGTATGCCTGCGATAGAAGTGCCGGGATCTGTCCACATATGCTCGGCCTGTACAGTGTATCGCCGTGGTCCGCGGGGAATTCGACAACAACCGCAACAAGGCTGTCTTCCTCAACTACAATGGACCGACTCTCGCGGTCGGAAATCGTGTCCGTGTGGGCAGCAATTCCGTGCGCGCATCCGGAGAAAAAAACAAGTGATCCCGCAAGCAAGGCGAGCAGGGCGGCAATCGACCCGCAACAGGGACTTCTACGGGCGTTTTCTTTCAGATTGATCGTTGGATATGAGTATTTCATACTTAATAATGTATTACGCGTTCTCCTTCGGAAACAAATCAGGCGACAATCTCCCGTCCGGCCCTGGTTCTACAGCCGGCTTACGGGCGATTACTACGCCTTCCCGGTTCGGATAGCATCCAGCCTGGCCCAGGTTTCGCAATCAACTCACGGTCCCGCCGTCCCGCCCGGCGGGATAAGGCAATTTTGCACAAGATCTTACGCATACTGCTCTTCCCCTCGGCATTTCGGCTTCGCTCAATACATCGCTCCGCTCACTTCGACACCGCTCAGTGCAGCGCGGCACGGCGGTTCTCGGCTGCGAAACTTGGGCTAGTCTGGATCCCGGAGGATCCGTCTGAGAAAATACATACGGGTATCCCCGGGCGCCGCCGTGGATTGCCCGCCATCATGTTGCGGCTACGGTCATGATTTCTATTATTCCCAGGAGGGTGATTCAAATCAACAGAAAAGTATCTTTTTTGGTCATGAAGATTACGAATGCAGCTACTCGCGACAGCAATGTGGGTTTCGTCGGGGAAACTCAATTTCCCACGATGGTGCTACGGAAGGGGGATTGTCTGAAGAACCCGGGTCGCATAAAAGAAATAGTGATTGCGAAACTTGGGCTAGAGCGATCGTTGAATACCGGTCCGCCTACCGGCAGCCGACAACTTTATCTTTCCCCGTTTTATATACAATCCCCGTCGAGCGCGGCATTGGGCGAAAGCTTTTGAGATCTGCTCTGATTTTTTTTCGCTCATGGACCCGCAATAGTTCACATACAGTCTCGTTTCGACAGGGCACCGCCGGTATTCGGTGCATTGGATGCACGAGACTTTTCTATAGAGTCGCACGGCGTACTCCTTTTATCGGCGGGGAGCTTGGAGAATTCGGTAGTTATTGCCGCAAACTTGCGAAACAGCCGAAGCAACCCGCCCCCGGCAGGGATACTGATACACCATTATATCCGACAATATGTGGTACGTCAATCGTGTTGGGAGCCCAAGTTGTGGTGGGTTGCCCCATTTGTCCTGTATTCAGAGAGTTACCGTCCACAAGATCATGCATGGTCTGAATCAAACGGGGAAAGCGGCGTCCGGTATGTATTTTCTCGATACATCCCGTGGGTTTTTTCATTCGAAAGGAAAGAAAGTGATGGAAGCGGAATCCGCCGAATTTCTGGAAAAAATGCTGCGAACCAACACTCCCTCCGGCTTCGAGTCTGAAGGACAACTTGCGTGGAAAAGGCGCACTGAACCATACAGCGATACGATTACCGTTGATGTTCACGGGAACGTCGTTGCCGCGGTAAATGAAACCGCACCTCTTCGAGTGATGCTTGCGGGGCATTGCGATGAAATAGGTTTCATGGTAACTCACATTACCTCCGAGGGTTTTCTATACTTCGGAGCTGTCGGAGGCCTGGATGCAAAAGTGCTGCCGGGGACTCAGGTACAATTTCTGAATGAACCCGGATCGGTCGGGGTGATCGGCAAACGCCCCATCCATTTTGAGAAGGGCGATGAGCGCAAGAACCTCTGGGAACTCCGAGACCTCTGGATAGATATCGGTGCGCATGACCGCGGCGAGGCCGAGCGGGTTTGCCCGGTGGGAACGGCCGCCTGTATTGTTCCCAACTACACCCCTCTTCTGAATGATCTGGTAACATCAAAGGCCTGGGACAACAAGGTAGGGTCTTTTATCGTATCCGAAGTTCTCCGGATACTTTCCAGGCGCCGTGATGAACTCAAGGTAGCGGTGTACGGTGTTTCGACCGTACAGGAAGAGATCGGTTCGAGAGGGGCGGTCACGGCCGGCTACGGCATCAATCCCCACGTGGGCATTGCGCTTGACGTAAGTTTCGCAACCGACATTCCAACCGACGACAAAAAAATCGCCGGAGACATATCTCTGGGTAACGGCCCGATTCTGCATCGCGGACCAAATATGAACATCGTACTAACCGAGCATTTCAAGGCTACCGCGGAACAGAAGGGAATACCCGTGCAGTGGGCGGCGCAACCCGGAGCTACACTGACCGACGCGGACGTGTTGCAGATCAGTCGATCCGGGATGGCCGCGGGTCTTGTATCCATTCCGACACGATATATCCATACCCCGGTTGAAACCTGTTCGCTAAGCGATGTAGAACATGCTGCCAAACTGACGGCCGAGACAATCCTGTCTCTGCCTCCGGATGCGGATTTCAGGCCGTATTGACGGATGATGGATGATGGATGATGGATGATGGATGATGGATGATGGATGATGGATGATGGATG
>CAYFVL010000029.1:0-15923 GCA_964346405.1 uncultured Fibrobacterota bacterium | reverse complement strand
TGGATGGTGGATGGTGGATGGTGGATGATGGATGATGGATGATGGATGATGGATGGTGGATGGTGGATGGTGGATGATGGATGATGGATGATGGATGATGGATGATGGATGGTGGATGATGGATGATGGATGATGGATGATGGATGATGGATGATGGATGATGTGGTGCGCAATCCAAAACTTTTGCCGCGATGCACTGAGATAGTACTATGGATGTAGATTTTTTTCTGGATTCGGCGATTCGATCAAAGGCGTACAGTGAGCAGATCGTAAAGGTTACGAAGCAGGATGTGCGACAGGCGGAGTTTGGTACGTTGGAGAAACCGTTGTCGGTGGAAATCGTATCGGCTCTGGAGCGATTGGGAATCGAATGTCTCTACTCCCATCAGACCGCGGTAATCGATCTGGTCCGCGAGGGGAAAAATGTTGCCGTCGTGACCGGTACCGCCAGTGGGAAAACGCTGTGCTACACCATTCCCGTCGTAGAAGAAATTGTTCGTTCTCCGGTCTCGACAATGCTCTTTATCTATCCGACAAAAGCGTTGGCACAGGATCAGCTTCGGGCACTCGAAAAATTTGGTAAAAACGTTGCCGAGATATCGTTTCTTTCAGGCACCTACGATGGAGACACGCCGAGTACGCTTCGTCGAAAGCTTCGGGACGGGGGAAATGTCGTGCTCACCAATCCGGACATGCTGCATCAGGGGATTCTTCCACAGCATGCCCGGTGGGCTCGTTTTTTTACCAATTTGAAGTATGTCGTTATCGATGAAATCCACGCCTACCGGGGGGTATTCGGGTCTCATCTTGCAAATGTTTTACGGAGACTGTCACGTATTTGTGTCCACCACGGCTCATCGCCGCAATTCATATGTTCTTCCGCCACTATCGCCAATCCGAAAGAACATGCGGAGCGAATCTGCGGGGATACGGTATCTTTAGTCAATCGGGACGGTGCGCCCCGAGGGCCGCGAACGATCGCTCTCTGGAACCCTCCGAAGCTCGATGCGGTCGGTCCGGACGGAGACGAGCGACACATGGGCGGAAACCGCAAGAGCGCAGTAGGAGAAGCAGTCGATCTGATGACATCTCTTGTCAAGCAGGGGGTCCAGACGATCACTTTCGTTCGAACTCGTCTCGCCGCCGAATTGATTTTCCGGAGCTGTCGCGACCGACTTGAAAAGACATCGCGGAGACTGTCTGAAAGTGTGTGTGCCTATCGTGGGGGATACCTGCCGGAAGAACGTCGTGAAATCGAGCGCAAACTGGCATCGCGCGAGATTCTGGGGGTGGCAAGCACAAATGCATTGGAACTCGGGATCGATATCGGGAGTCTCGACGCCTGTATACTGGTCGGTTATCCGGGAACGATCGCGAGTTTCCATCAACAGTCCGGTCGTGCGGGGCGGACTGCCGATGAGTCGCTGGTTTTTTTGGTGGCAAAAAATGCCCCCGTCGACCAGTTTCTCATGAGCCATTCCGAATACCTGTTCGACCAGAGTCCCGAGCATGCGATCGTCGATCCCGACAATCCTCACATTGTCGTAGGTCATCTTAGATGTGCCTCTCACGAGCTGCCCCTGAGTGCAAATGACGTGAAAATATTCGGGGAATTTGCATCCGCGGTACTCGAACTTCTCGAAGAAGACGGAGAGGTACGCAAAATCCGTGAGCGATGGTATTGGGCGCGGAACAGCTATCCCACCGCCGAAGTGAACTTGCGGAATATCGCCGGGCCGGTGTATACAATACAGGAAGGGCCTGATCAGACCCGGGTGATCGGGACGATCGACGAACTCAGCGCGCTTGCACAGCTTCACGATCATGCCGTCTATCTGCATGGCGCCGAAACCTACTTTGTCGAGAAGCTCGATATCGGAATGAAAACGGCGATTGTCAGGCGAATGGAGCTGGATTACTACACTCAATCAATCCAGAACTCCCGGATACGAATTGACGAAACCGAGAATGAAGAATGTTGGCACGATTCACTGCTTGCATACGGAGACGTGACGGTTACGACCACCATTCCGATGTTCAAAAAGGTGCGGTTTCATTCGCGTGACAGCCTGGGATTCGAAAAACTGGAGCTTCCTCCTCAGTCAATGGAGACTGTCGCGGTCTGGTTTGCACCGCCCGAGAGTGTCGTGAATGAAATGGCGGGGGAGGGATTACCGGCAGTGGATGGCCTGATCGGAGTGGCCAACGTTCTTCTGGAAGTCGCCCCTCTGTATATCATGTGCGATCCTCAGGATATAGGCGCCGTGATCGATTCCTCGAACCTGGGGCGCAATGCCCTGTTTATGCACGACAAATATCCGGGTGGTATGGGTTACTCTCGTCGGGCTATGGACTTTTTTGAGGAACTCATGCATGCCGCGGCAAATATCGTTCGAGAATGCTCCTGCCCTGACGGGTGCCCATCGTGCGTCGGTTCCACCGTGCCGGCATTTTCGCCCGACGGCGGTGTCCAGGGGCGAATGCCCGATAAGAAAGCGGCTCGTTTTCTTCTGGACAGGGTGTTGTTGACGGGTTGACGGGTTGACGGGGTGGTCCGCAATCTGAAACCTGGGTTAATTTAACCATCACAGCCCCTTTAGATCTTCTTCATCATCAACGTGGCGGATCACCTGATCGAGATTGGTGAGTGAAAGTGCGTGAAGGAAATGTTTGTTCGGTCTGAGAAGGACGAGGAGTCCGTGGTGTTCGGTCACCCTTTTGTTGAGCTGTACAAGATACGCAATAAGCTTTGAATAGGGATACAAATTAATTGCGAAGGCGAAGGCGAATCGTTTCTCGCCCTTTTCCAATTGACTGGCGACCTTTTCGGTCAGCAAGGAGAAATCGGTGCTGATTGTGGAATCTTCTTCAATAGTAATCACCTGAAATCCGTGAATCCGTTCAGAGCGAAGTTTCATTAGTGATCCCCCGTACGAAATGCACCGAAACGTTGCATCCGTGCAATGGCGCAGCCGGTTTTCATGTGGACAGTTTCGGTGTTCGGTTTGCTTTTTCTAAAACTATACGTTTCCCGCTCAACCGGCAAAATCTGAAGACCGTCTATCCCAACCGATAGAAACAAAGGTTGAACTAGCTAGAAAAATAGTACCTGCCTCGGATTGCTCCAACCTCAACGAACAAACGTTCCTGGATGCGGATCAAAAGGTTGAACTCGACAGGTTTTCGGGAAAGAAAATCGGCTCAATGTTGCTCTCAATTCGGCCAAATGGTATGATAAGACGTGATGCCCGATCTCGGGGGATGCCGCGGTATGGTTTCGGGATCGTTCACCGGGGCCGCGGAGAGGATCCTTGCGGGAGCATGCGGGAAGCGGTCGAGAGGAGAAATGCATAATAGATGAATGCACCCGGTCGAACTATCCCGGGGCAGAACATGCAAAGAGTACTCACGCTATAATGGTTCCTCAATGAAATCCAAAGTACTCCGTATACATGTCGTTGAGTCGGGCCGACGCAACCGCGACATGGTGCAGGCGATGCTGAAGGAGTCTGCCGACATCCGGTATGTCTTCGGTGGGTCGCACGAAATACCTTCCTCCGAGCCTGTATCCAAGCCTTCCGGCTTCGACATTGTGATCGTGGATGTCGTGGATTTTCCCGGTGGCCTTCAGCGCCTGTACACCTTTATCCAGGCGGAATCCCGATTGTTTCCGATTATAGCCCTGGTTGACCCCGAGCATGAATCCGAGGGTATTGAAACCATTCGTATGGGTGCTCAGGATTACCTTGTTCGCGGTGCATTTGATAACCATTCACTTCAGAGAGCCCTGCTTACCGCTATCGAACGACACCGAACAGGAACAAGTCTCGCCATGAGTTCGGAGGAACTTCAAGACAACGAAGCACGTTTGCTCAGCGTCTTGATGAATAATGTCGACGGAATTGTCGTTGTGGACACCGAAGGAGTGGTTCGCTTCGTCAATACCGTGGCCGAGCGTATGTTCGGCGGTAAGTCCGGAGATTTGACGGAGAAACCGTTCGAATATCCCGTCGTTCACGGAGAGACTCAGGAGTGGAGTGTAAGGCGTGAAGACGGGGCCCCCATGGTGGTGGAATCCCGCCCCGTACCGACATCATGGGAAGGAAAACGGGCGTTCCTCGTAACTATCCGGGATATCACTGCGCGAAAACAGGCGGAACTGGAACTTCGCAAAAGTGAGGAGCGATATGCCATCGCGGTTCGCGGTTCAAAGGACGGCCTCTGGGATTGGAATCTTCAGACCGACGAAGTCTACTATTCCTCTCGATGGAAAACGATGCTTGGTTATGGAAGAATGGATATCGGTACGAGTCCTTTTGAGTGGTTTCGTCGGATACACTCCGAGGATCTCGAAGAGGTGCGAAGCGCCATCGCGGCTCATCGAGAAGGCCATACCCCCCATTTCGAGACCGAATGTCGCATGCTACATAAAGACGGTACATTTCGATGGATGCTGGCGCGGGGTACGGCGGTGCGAGATGCGACGGGGAGATCGGTCCGGCTTGCGGGCTCGTTGAGCGACGTCACCGAACGCAAGGAGGCCGAGAAGAACCTTCGACGAGCTCTCAGTGATTTGAAATTTGCGCTGGCTTCCGAAAAGGTTCTGCTCGATGAGTTGGATAAGCGGAATAAAGAATTGGTAGCACTCTCGGTTACCGACGGTCTGACCGGGCTGTATAATCATCGATTTATACAGGAGAGATTCAATTTTGAGGTGAAACGGGCTCGTCGGTACGATGTCCTTCTTTCATGTATGCTGCTCGACATCGATCATTTCAAATCAGTAAACGACACGTACGGACATCAATTCGGGGACCAGGTGCTTCGCGAGATAGCCAATCTTCTGAAAACGAACAGCCGTGAAGTGGACATTTGTGGTCGATACGGTGGTGAGGAATTCATGGTGATCTCCAACACCGACGAAGAAGGAGCCCTGGCATTTGCCACAAAGCTTCACACGGTCGTTGAAAGCCATCTCTTTGAGTTCAATGAACACTCGATACATGTCACTGTCAGTATCGGTGTAGCCACTTATGAACCTGAAATCAGTTCGAAGCAGGAGTTGATCGAGCGTGCCGATATGGCCCTGTATCGTGCCAAAGAAGACGGAAGGAATCTGATCCGTGTGTGGAAAGAGCATGAAATAAAGGATGAGCAGGAGTTGGATCGCGGCGGAATCGAGGAACTGAAGGCAAAATTCGACGATCTGTCCAACCAGATGCGGGCAACTTACATGGAATCCACATACGCGTTGGTGCGGGCGGTTGATGCGAAAGATCACTACACTCAGGAACATTCTCAGAACGTCTCGCGGTATTCCGTGGCTATCGGGAGGGTAATGGGGCTCAGTGAGGATGAACTGGAGGTTCTGAAGTACGCCGGGCTTCTGCATGACATCGGAAAAATCGGCGTCAATCAGGAGGTGCTGGTGAAACGAGAAACACTGACCGATGCCGAATTTGAATTATTGAAACGGCATCCCGTCATAGGGGTCAGCATACTCGAGGACGTCCGGTTTCTGCAGAAAGAGATACCGATTGTGCTGCATCATCACGAACGGTATGACGGGAAAGGTTACCCGCAGGGGTTGAAAGGCAGAGAGATACCGTTGGGAGCACGTATTTTAGGGGTAGCCGATGCCTATGATGCGATGACTACGGATCGGCGGTATAAGAAAAGCCTGTGTCGGGGAGAGGCGGTGAAAGAATTGCGGCGGGAACGTGGGGAGCAGTTTGCGCCCGAAGTTGTCGATGCGTTCATCGGTATTCTTTCAAGTGAGCCTGACATCTCGGCTGATACATCCGGACAACAAGAGGTCGCATGATGAAAATTACCATCAAGGAGGTCGGTGAAATCATAGTAGTTTCACCCGACAGCAGCATCCTGCAGGAAAACGTTCCACTTCTGCGCTCACGTCTGCGAAAACTCGTGGAGGAAGACGGTTGGAAATGGGTGGTACTCGATTTGTCCAGTGCGAATTACCTCAGTAGTGTTGGTGTGTCGGTAATTGTTGAGACGAAGCGACGAACCGCCGAAGGGAACGGCGATATAGCGCTGGCTTGTGTGAACCACCTTATCCACCAACTGCTTGATATGACAAATGTTCTTCGTCGTGTCGAGGTGTATCCAACCATTGAAGAAGCGATCGAAGGGCTCTCTGGAAAGATTGATCACTCCAAAGAATAGCCCGGGTTTTGCAATCAAGAGCGAGCCGAATGTCGTGAGCTGATTGAGAAACCCGGGTTAATTAAAGCAGTTCCTCGAGAAGACTCTCTATCTGGGCTATGTGGTCCGCGGTTTCTCTGCCGTTTTGAATATCACTCTCGACTTTTTTGCAGGCATGAATAACCGTTGAGTAATCACGCCCGCCGAACTCAAGTCCGATTGTTCGGAGGGACTCCTTCGTGAGTTTTTTGCACAAGAACATAGCTATTCCACGAGGATACGCAACATCACGTTTACGAGTGTGGGCGGAGAGCTGGTTGGCACTGATGCCGAAATAGTCGGCGGTCCTTGACTTTATGTGTCGAACCGTAACTCGTTGATCCCGACGCGACATGACATCGCCAAATATCTCTCGTGCTACCTCGAGCGTTATGTCCCTGCCGGTAAACGATGAGGATGCGATCAGTTTGATCAGGGTACCCTCAAGCTCCCGTACGTTCGACGTTATGTGCTTTGCTACGTACTGAACAACGTCATTTGGCAGCAGAAGCCCGTCCAGCTCAGCCTTCTTCCGGATGATTGCCATGCGCGTTTCGAGATTCGGGGGCTGAATATCGGTGGTGAGTCCGCCCATAAACCGGTTGATAATGTGGTCCATCATGTCCGGGATATTCTCGGGCGCCCTGTCCGAAGAGAGCACGATCTGTTTGTTGCGCATGAGAAGATTATTGAAAATTCGAAAAAACTCTTTTTGCGTTCCCGGTTTTCCGCTCAGGAAATGAACATCGTCTATCAGAAGAAGATCGACATCCATAAAACGCTTATAGAACGATGTAGAATCCCGCTTCTCGATAACATAGTTGATATATTGATTGGTGAATTCCTGCGTGGTCAGATAGACGACGTTTTCAGCCGTGCTCTCGGTCTGGGCAAAGTGACCGATCGCCTGCAAAAGATGGGTTTTGCCAAGACCGGTACCCCCATAGATCGTGAGAGGATTGAACGTGGTCTTTCCGGGCGCTTCGGCAACCGCCAGTCCGGCGGCATGAGCCATTCGGTTGCTGTCACCGACAACAAACTTATCGAATACGTAGTTGGGATGAAACTGATCGGGACGTTCAACCTTTGAGGGAACAATCTTTTCCCGCACTGTGGTCACGGTCTCTATGACCGGCTCGAATGTATTCCATTCTTTTTCGGTCGGGACGAACGGAATCTTTTCCACTCGGATACCGTGAGCACGAAGGGCCTCTGTGACGAGATTGGAAAAGTGTTCTTCAATGAAATCGGCAAAAAACTGGTTTGGAACCTGGATATAAGGCTTGCCGCTCTCGGTGTATGCGAGTTCTGTCGAACGAAACCAGGTTTCAAAGCTTGAGGAGCCGACTTTTTCTTCTATAGACTCGAGACACCGTTCCCAAATGGAATTCTCTGACAGTGAGGAAGGTAAGGAGTTTGTTAACATGTTATCAACATATCCCTATATTGACAGAATGGAAAAAGCATTCACCGCGATATTTGTTAGAGGCGCTGGAGTCACAGAAGGGGGTTTGGTAATCGTAAGTTGTTGGAAGATAATGAGTTAGATGGATTGTGCATGATATGGTCATAGCTGCTTTTGCCAGTTATTAACGAGTTGTCAACAAGCTTTCCACCAGTTATCAACATATACTTGTCAACACTGATTTTATTCAACGACGAAATCAATATAATATTCTCGGTGAGAATGTCAAAGAAAAATTTTTCGTTGGAGTCATTTAATTCCTTAAAACTTTTCGTTTTCCCTCAAATGGACCGAGAAGAGGGTTTTGGTTTCCGGTCTTTTCTTTTGGTTAGGATTTCGTAAGAAATCGGCAAAATTCTCGTTGTTTTGCATTCGCAGAAAAACCTAAAGAAAAACTTAAAGTGAACCGAAGAAAAGAGTACAGTTTCGAGCATGATCCGACAAGTAGAAAAACGAAAAAATGAAGAAGGATCGGAAATCGGTTGATTGTCCATCCTCAATTGATCGTAAAAACAGCTCAGGAGGCAGAAGTGAATGGATCCGCGATTACTCAAAGCCGGTCAACAGCGCCGTATTCCCCCGTTTTCGGTGCGAAAAAATCACAATCCAATTCCGCATTTGCCCAAGCACGGAATGGGGTGCGGGCAAGCGATTCGTTCGAATTGGAGCACTTGCGGTATAGCGATACAAAGTTGAGAATCTCGGATTCCTCAGGGCGTGTGGTTGATTTGAGTATGGAGAATGTGGAATACACCCGAATCTCTGGGAACTCGAAGATTTCGAATCGGGGGGCCGCGGAAGCTTTCCACAAAATTCGGGAGGAAACGCTCAGAATTCAGAAAATTGTGGTGAGCCGTATCCTCGCTAATGTGGAGGGCAGGCCGCAAAAAGTGGAAAATGGGGACGATGACGCATTACGGATACCCGAGGAGTGGAATGCGGAAAACACATCAAACAGAATCGTGGATTTCGCAGTGGGGCTCAGGAATGCTTTTGAGGGGGCTGATGCGGAGTTTCTCGAAATGGTCAAGGGAGCGGTTGAGGAGGGGTTTGAGCAGGCGCGTGAGATATTGGGTGCTTTGCCCGACAAAGTACAGGCTCTAATGGAAGAGACGCATTCCCTCGTTATGGAGAAACTGGACCGATGGGCTGAAGAGAGGCTGGAGGCATCCGAAAGGACGGAAAACGGAGGAAAGGCCGTAGACGAACTACCAGAATCGAATGGTATCAATATTTCGGCATAGCTCTACATGTTTGACCGCTACCGCGGTCCGTAGACCGATATGTCGCCCCGAATGGGGCTCAGGGTGTCTTGTTGTCTCTTTTCTAAATACATGCCGGGCCTGAAAAATGACGAAAATTCGATTCTATTCCGAACTTTGCATGTAGTCGACTACTGTTTGATTAAGCAAGTCTCCAAAGCTGAATCAATACTTTTTCAGTAAAACCTTGACGGCTATGCGCCGGGCGGGACCAGCGCATCGTCGCGTTTCGCAGCGCAGGTTTTGGATTGCGGACAACCCCAAACCCCGTTAACCCGTTAACCCTTATCCCCAAACGTCAGAGCGAGCCAGGCTCGGTGGAGAACCGCCCAGGATCGGCCGGGTTTCACGCTGATTTCGTATCCTCCCCAGAAAGGAGACAGGTTCGACTGGGTCATTTCTACTCCAAGGTGCGCAAATTGCGGATTGGAGTAATCCCATTCCGTTGCAGTGCTGTAGCCCGCGAAAGCCCGCATGCTGTCATACAAACGAACTGAAACAATGGTTTTCAGAGCATGATATCCGGAATTGTCGGGATTATAAACTCCGAGACCTTCTTTGTAAGAAAAACCATACTGCCCGTCGGCACAGAGCGCGGAATCGAAGGCCGACAGCGCGAATCCGAGTTTTCCTCCCGATTCCCAGAACTTGCGATTCAGGGGATGATATATAAACATGGTTGCGGCGGAGAGACGAAGGCTGCGAAGTATGGAGGGCGAAAACCATCCGAATCCAAAACCAGGACTGAGAACCGTTTCCAGTTTATCATTCTGTTCGAAACTGTCCCGGCGTCCGGAAGTGATCCCAATTTTTCGGGCTTCACTCCCGACCGTCCCCAATACACCTGCCGCACCGAATGGTCCGAAATCCATTGCCGCACCAAGCTGAAACCGAGGACGAGTGAAGGCAAATTCACTTATGTACTCTACTTTGTCCTCCTTAACCTTGGTCGTTTGTGAGCCGGATTCGTACAAGCCCGTGCCCATGATACCCGCACCGATTACCGGCCCCTGCTCGAGCGGCAGAAACCCCCGGACCGAAGACATGAGAAAACGATCACCCAAAGGCAGAACATTGGTGGAGAAAAAAGTACGTGAATCGATAAAGGCCGGAAGGGCCGGATTTGTCCACCAGGCGCCGGGAATACCGGGAGACTCCAGGTAGACGGCTCGAGTGTACACGTATGGGAAATAGACATCGTCCGCACCGGCCCGTGCGACATCAAAAAAGGTGAGAACTATCACCCAGACCAGGATCAAAGGAAAGCCTGGTCGAAAAAATGTCTCAATTCGCTGAACACGCATGATATTGCACCTATTCACTTTCATGGCCGAGTTTCGGCAGAAGTTTCAACTGAAACGAAAACTCGTATACCTCTTTTATCGCTGAATTGATCAGATCCAGATTTTCGGAAAGCCGATCGATATCGTCGCGCCAAAGCAGGTTCTCTTTATCTCCCACCGTGCTAACAGTTTCCTCCAAGCCGATCAGAATCGAATCCGTTGAAGACACAAGGTTTTCCAGCGTGCCGAGGCTCCCATTCAGATCGGTGAGCAATTCCGGAACGCTCTCTTCCATGCTTTTGACGAGTGTATTCGTCTTTTGGGTAAAAGAATCCAATCTTGCCGTCTGCCGTGGGATTGTCTGTTCAAGCTCGAAACTCACGACCTGCGCCTTGCGGAGCGTTGAATCTACCAGGCTCACGATTTCGTTGAACCGTTGTGGAAACGGCGGCATTTCGCCGTCACCTTCCTGTAGATTCGCAACGATCGAATCCACACGGGCAACCCATCCTTTCAGCTCACCCATTTTGCCCAGAGCCTCCGACGGTCCCGGTCTGAATTGTCCCTTAAGCGTATCTTCGACCGGCACAATCGGAGCGGACTCTCTTCCGGGATGGAGAACGATATACCTGTCGCCGAGAATCCCCTTGTCGATGGTCTCCAGCTCATAGTCTCGGTGGATCTGAACCGATTCCGTGAACATAAGCGTGAGATAAACTCGGCGCTCGTCCCAGCCAATCGACTTTATCCGACCCACCTCAAGTCCATTGAGGCGAACCGGGTCTTCGAGACGAAGGGTTCCAATCTGCGGGAACACGGCAATCCGAAGCTCCGGTGAGATCCGGAGCAGGCGTATCAGCAGAAAACCGCCAACGCAAAGGGCGAAGAATCCAAACACCAGCACTACATATCCCAATTTTCTGTCACTCATCTACAAAGCAGTCCATATCAAATTTAGGTTGAACCTAAGTTGAGCGGTTCTGAGCGAGGAAAGCGCGCAAGTCCATGAGCCGAGAAGGTTTGAACCAATCGCAGGGCATACCTAACAGATGGTATGTTCAAGATTGGTGAAAACCTTATCGGCCATGGAGTTGATGCGATTTTCCGCGAGTGAATCGCTTAGCTTAGCCCAGGTTTCGCAGTCAAGATCGTGCAACAGCTTACGCAGAATGCCGTGAGTCGATTGCGAAACCTGGGTTAGGTTAAACTCGAAACCCTCCGATGCGAGAGTCACACAATAAACCCATCTGTACCTATCCATTATATAATGAATAGGTACAGATGCCTGGTGGCTTCTGCTACCACCTGCCTCCTGGAATAAAGATACCTCTCGACAGCCGATTTGACATGAATTACCTATTCGGTGATCGTGAAAAGGGGCCGCCGCCTATATCGCGCTTGCCCCGGATCAGCCCCTGCCGGTCGGTGAAATTCCAGAACCCATAAAGTTTCGGATGCACAATGCCGATACACTCAATAAGGTTATGCAACCTTGGGCACGTCAACCGAAAGGATGTGTGGCATGGGAATAACGATGAACGGCCCCTCGGGCATAGATACTGCCGGTCTGATCGACCAGCTTGTTGAACTGGAACGTACCAAAGTCTACCGGGTCGAGGCGAAGGTCGCCGATTATCAGGTGAAAATAGATGCCTATTCGAAGCTGCAGTCGCTGATCAAGGACCTGCAATTCAAGGCAGCCGCGATAAAGGATGACTCCGACTTCAATATGTTCAGTACGGATTCATCCAATGAAGATGTTGCCACTGTTTCGGCATCGATTGGTGGTGTCGAGGGGAAATATGGTCTTCAGGTGCATCATCTGGCGGCATCGGAGAAGATGGTCACTTCCGACGGCCTGATAGCGAGTCAGACCGAAGCCTTGTCTGCCTATGGGATATCCGCCGGTGAAATCAGCATCAACGGCACGACTCTCACGATTGAAGACGTCGACACAATTCAGGATGTTCGTGCAAAAATCAATAATGCCACCGACGCTTCCGGTAACAAGTTGGGCGTGACGGCCTCGGTGTTGAAGGTTTCGGACAACAACTACCGTCTGGTCTTGTCCTCCAATGAAACGGGGGCAACGGGGGCCGACTACCAGGACGTGACCGGGACAACGCTTCAGGATCTCGGCATCATCCAGGATGCAACGGGGGCAAAAGGGAATGTCGGCCAGGTTATTCAATCGTCGGGCAGTTTGCAGGCGGCGTTCGACTCTCTTGCCGTGGGTGATGTGATCGAGTTTGCGGGAACGGATCATGCGGGAAATGCCGTCTCGGGTTCGTTTTCGAAGAAATCGACCGACACGATCGATGATTTTCTCACAGCGGTGGAAAATTCCTACAACGGCATGGTCGATGCATCGATCGGCGCCGGGGGTGAACTGGTAGTGACCGACAAGGTACTCGGCACCTCGCGGCTTTCTATGGGAACGCTGAGCGTCGGTGGAGCGGCCGAAACCATGTCGACAACGCAGGTGGGACAGCAGGGGAGTGGTGTTCTCTCGGCCGGAAGTGACGCCTATTTCAGCATTGACGGATTACGCATGAGTGATTCAACCAACTCGCCCGAAGGAATCATATCCGGCGTAACGCTTCACCTCCACTCAACCAGTCAAGGTGAAACGGTACAGGTTGGCCTGAAGCGGGATCTCGACGGGCTGACGGAAAAAGTCCAGAAAGCTTTTGATTCATACAACGCGGTTGTACGTTTCGGGCGCGAACAGACACAGTGGAGTGATCCTGAAGAGGGCACCGGCAGCCGCGGTGCGCTGACCGGAGATATGACTGTCCGGAGCATCTTGAACCAGGTTCGATCGGTATTTCATCAGCAGTTTGAAGTAGGATCCGGGGAGTACACCCGGTTGACTTCAATCGGGGCGAAGACGAACACCGGTACCGGCGAAATTTCACTGGACAAAGACACTCTCCGGAACGCGCTCGAGAAGAACTTTGATGAAGTGGTAAAGTTGTTCGTGACAAACGGGTACTCGGATGTCGCCGATATCAGCCACGGACGACACACCGACGAAACACAGAGCGGGGTATACCGGCTCGAAGAGATCGACGCCGACCATTTTCGTATCCAGTTGGAGGGGGATACGAACTGGTATGTCTCGGAGGCTCGGTCCAGTGACGTTATATCTTTTAGTGAAGGACCTGCCGCCGGATTGTCGATTACCGCTCCCACCGGGTCGGTCGGGGGCACGGGCGCAACGTACACATTCTCACGCGGATTCGGAGAGACGCTGGAGGGTATGGCCAGGAAATTGACCGATGGTGAGAAAGGCCTGGTAGCGCTTCGTCAGGAATCATGGCGCAAGACTATCGATCGCTCGAAAGAAAGAATCGGCGAGTTTGAACGCAGCATCGAGGCATATCGACTTCGTCTTGTCAACCAGTTTTCACATATGGAAAAGGTCATGTCGCAGATGCGGTCACAGCAATCCAATATGATGGGTCAACTCGGATTCAGGTAAGGGGGAAGGCATGAAAAATGCATATGGTGCATACCGCACCACGCAGGTAGATACCGCGGATCAGGGAACTTTGATACTCCTTGCATACGATATCGCCATAAAAAGTTGTAAACAGGCATTGGAGTGCTTTGATGAGTACTCAAAGATAGAGGAACGTACGAAGGGGCTGGTCAAGGCTCAGGATGCGATTTCCGAACTCATGAGTGCGCTTCGAATGGACGTCGGTGACGTGGGACAGAATCTCTATCGCCTGTACGATTACATGCTGAGGCGGTTGATTCATGCGAATGCTCACAGTGACTCCACGGCGGTAGAAGAGGTGAAAGATCATCTGACCAACCTGCGAAGCGCCTGGGAAGATGCAATCAATCAGGTCAAACGAAGTGTCGGAAATCAGGATACGGACAAAAGCGGACCGGCGCAGAATTTCGCCATCACCGGGTAGTACCCGAAAGGAGCAATAGTTTGAGTCTCGTCTATACTAAAGCACTTGAAGAGGCACGTACTTTGTATCAAGAGGTACTTGCGATTACAAAAGAACTGTGCAGTGAGTCCGATTTTGAAAAATGCAGCAGGCTGGTTTCAGATCGCGGTCGTCTTATAATCAGGGCGAATGAACTGGTCGGTAAGCCGTTTGCTCCCTCGGAGGAAGCGGATGAAGTTCACCTGAAACAGGTGCGGTCCGAGATCCACCGCCTCATAAAGGAATCCATAGAATGGGATCGACAGGCCCAGTTCGAACTCTCCGGTCGCATGGGCAAGGTCCGCGCGGAGCTTCAGGGCATGAAGAAAAAATCTCGCGTGGCAAAATGCTATGCGGCCCAGACAATATAGCGCAATCGATCCATAAATCGATTCCAGCCCCATCGGGGCGACATCTTTGTTTCCACAAACAGGCGTTGGCATATGATTTCTGTCGTTGTTCGCCTCTCCCAGAGGATATGTCGGTCCTACGGACCTGGTGATTTTCTTTTTTGCGTTGTGTTACAGATATGTCGCGCCTACGGCGCTGAAGACCCTGTGTGTTCGGGGTTTGTAGACAATGCGAAACATAACCCGCAAATCGCCGTTGGGAATATCCTGCCGTACCGCGAAAAACAAATGTTCAGCCCCATTCGGGGCGACATCTTTGTAGCGCAAGCGACCCCCACGACCCGATCCCCAGCCCCATCGGGGCGGCATATCTGTTTCCGCAAACAGGCGTTTGCATATGATTTCTGTCGTTGTTCGCCTCCCTCGGAGGATATGTCGGTCCTACGGACCTGGTGATTTTCTTTTTTGCGTTGTGTTACAGATATGTCGCGCCTACGGCGCTGAAGACCCTGTGTGTTCGGGGTTTGTAGACAATGCGAAACATAACCCGCAAATCGCCGTTGGGAATATCCTGCCGTACCGCGAAAAACAAATGTTCAGCCCCATTCGGGGCGACATCTTTGTAGCGCAAGCGACCCCCACGACCCGATCCCCAGCCCCATCGGGGCGGCATATTTGTTTCCGCAAACAGGCGTTGGCATATGATTTCTGTCGTTGTTCGCCTCCCTCGGAGGATATGTCGGTCCTACGGACCTGGTGATTTTCTTTTTTGCGTTGTGTTACAGATATGTCGCGCCTACGGCGCTGAAGACCCTGTGTGTTCGGGGTTTGTAGACAATGCGAAACATAACCCGCAAATCGCCGTTGGGAATATCCTGCCGTACCGCGAAAAACAAATGTTCAGCCCCATTCGGGGCGACATCTTTGTAGCGCAAGCGACCCCCACGACCCGATCCCCAGCCCCATCGGGGCGGCATATTTGTTTCCGCAAACAGGCGTTGGCATATGATTTCTGTCGTTGTTCGCCTCCCTCGGAGGATATGTCGGTCCTGCGGACCTGGTGCCTGGTGATTTTCTTTTTCCCGTTGTGTTACAGATATGTCGCGCCTGCGGCGCTGAAGACCCTGTGTGTTCGGGGTTTGTAGACAATGCGAAACATAACCCGCATATCGCCGCTGGGAATATCCTGCCGTACCGTGAAGCACAAATGTTCAGCCCCATCGGGGCGGCATCTTTGTTCCCGCAAACAGGCGTTTGCATATGATTTCTGTCGTTGTTCGCCTCCCTCGGAGGATATGTCGGTCCTACGGACCTGGTGATTTTCTTTTTCCCGTTGTGCTACAGATATGTCGCGCCTACGGCGCTGAAAAACTCATGGTGTCAATTGGTTTCGGAGAGACGGTTTTTTATTT
>CAYFVL010000028.1:0-30883 GCA_964346405.1 uncultured Fibrobacterota bacterium | reverse complement strand
AGGGATAGAGCATTATGCGTAAGATGTTGTGCGAGATTGACTTAGAAAAAGCGCATGGGTATCCGGGGAGATACCTTGAGTCCCGCCCGGCGGGAACGGGTACACACTTTTTCCCGGTTCCTCATGGGCGGGAGGTATGAACATAGATGAAAACTCTTGGTGTCTGTTTCGGAGCAACCACTTTACAATGCGTTATTCTTCAGTCCGCCCCCGAACTGCGAACGGTTCTTTCGACACGCAGAATACCCCATGAAGGTGATCCTCGAGGGGCATTTTTAACCTTTCTGGCCGAATGCGATCTGGTAGATATCGACCGCATAGCGGTAACCGGGAGGCATTTTCGCAGTCAGGTTGCTCTCAGCTCCATTTCCGAGCCAGAAGCGGTTGAACTGGCTGTCCGGGAGGAATTTGGGCAGGGACCGTATCCGGACGTGGTAGTGAGCGCCGGGGGTGAAACCCAGCTTGTTTATCGGATATCGACTCGTGGAGCGGTGACCGGAGTTCATTCCGGAAATAAGTGTGCATCCGGCACCGGGGAGTTCTTCAAACAGCAGATTCGCCGCATGGGACTCGAGCTTGAGGAAGCGGTTGAGATGGCTCTTGAGGGAACGCCGCACAAAATCGCGGGTCGGTGCAGCGTTTTTTGTAAGAGCGACTGCACGCATGCTCTCAACAAGGGAGAACTCAAGCAGAATGTCGTGGCGGGGCTTTGTCGCATGATGGCCGACAAAATAGACGAGTTGGTCAAAGACATGCCCAGCGACAGCCTGGCCGTCATTGGAGGCGGATCGAGAAATGCAGCGCTTATGGCCGCTCTTGGTGAGCGCCACGCGCGTACGGTGGTTCCATCATACGCCGACACGTTTGAGGCGTTCGGCGCGGCACTGTGGGCAACTGAAAACGAATGTGTACCACTTCCTGAATCGGCATCGGATATCGTGTCTCCCGCCACAACCTCGTTCGGGTTCCATCCCCGTCTCTCCGAGGCGATCGATCTGGTGGATTTCCATGATTCCAGGCGTGGGACACCGCGGTCCGGAGACGAGTGCATTGTCGGACTCGATGCCGGTTCTACTACCACCAAGGCGGTTCTCATTCGCACCCGTGACGATGCGATTCTGGCCTCGTGCTATCTGCGAACCAATGGAGATCCGGTTCGGGCCGCGCGAGAATGCTATAGTGCCGTCCGGACTCAACTGGGGGATGTTTCTTTATCGGTGATCGGGCTCGGAGTCACCGGATCGGGGCGGCAGATCACGGGATTGCACGGTCTCACGGAATCGGTAATAAATGAAATCATCGCACATGCAACAGCGGCCGCTCATTTTGACGCCGATGTGGACACCATTTTTGAGATTGGCGGCCAGGACGCAAAGTACACGTATCTTTCAGGCGGCATTCCCGCCGACTATGCCATGAATGAAGCGTGCAGCGCGGGAACCGGTTCTTTTCTCGAAGAATCGGCATGGGAGTCTCTGGGAATACCGACCGAAATTATCGGTGACCGCGCCCTTGCTTCCAAGCGCCCGCCTAATTTTACGGATCAGTGTGCGGCTTTCATTTCGAGCGATATCAAACGGGCGAGTCAGGAGGGAATCGAGAGTGACGATATACTGGCCGGTCTGGTGTATTCTATCTGTCTGAACTACGTCAATCGGGTCAAAGGGGCTCGTCGGATCGGCAGACGGATCTTCATGCAGGGCGGAGTGTGCTATAATCGTGCCGTTCCCGTGGCCATGGCATCATTGCTGAAAACGAAAATTGTTGTACCGCCCGATCCCGGACTCATGGGTGCTTTCGGCGTGGCACTTGAAACGAAACGACGTGTGGAGAACGGCGAGATCGAGCGCGGCAGTTTCGATCTCGATACGCTGATACAACGCACCGCTTCACGTGAGGGATCTTTTACCTGTGCCGGCGGAAAAGAGAAATGTGACCGTAAGTGCGAGATTTCTCGCATCCGTATCGGTGGAACGATCTACCCGTTCGGCGGCATTTGCGACCGTTACTATAACCAGCGTCTGAACAAATCGATTCCCACCGATGAATTCGACCTGATCGAGGTGCGGCGTCGGATTATGTTCGATGACTACGGGCCGTCGCATGTTACCCGTGATCCGTCTTTGCCGGAGCGAACCGAGACGGTGGGTATCAACCTTTCGTTTCTCACGCAAAGCCACTATCCGCTTTTCTCGAGTTTTTTTGTGCGTCTGGGTTTCAACGTCTCGATTGCCGACGACATCGATCCGGTGGGGTATTCTCGCTCCGAAGCGGCATTCTGCCTGCCCGCGCATATCGCTCACGGTGGTTTTTGCCGCCTTCTGGCAATGCGATGCAACTATTTGTTCCTGCCGCAGATCATGCAGGTGCCCGTCAAGAATGTCCCTACCTATTCTCGGTTATGCCCATTTGTACAGGGTGAGCCCTACTACATGAAGACCACGTTTCGCAAGGAAATCGCGCAGTCGGGAAGCGAAATTCTGAGTCCGGTGCTTAAAATGCAACACGCATATGAGGGTGGCGAAGAAGAGATGGTGAAGACCGCGGTTGGGATGGGAGTATCGGAGAAAAGCGCTCGTGAAGCCTTTTCGTACGCTTGCGAAAAGCAACGTGCGTTTGAACGTGAACTCTTGCGCGTGGGGCGAAAAGCGCTCTACAACCTGGACCGCACCCCAGATCGTTTCGGGATCGTATTGTTCGGACGTCCCTATAACGCATTTGCGAAAGAAGCGAACATGGGGGTTCCTCATAAAGTGGCGTCGCGCGGCATTACGATAATTCCGCACGACATGGTTCCCGCCGAGGAACAACCGGTCGACAAGAAAATGTTCTGGGCAATGGGACAAAAAATCATGAAAGCGGCCCGAGTGGTAAAGGAACGCAAAAATCTATTCGGCGTGTACGTGACGAATTTTTCCTGCGGTCCCGATTCATTTTTGCTCGGGTACTTTCGCGACCTTATGCAACACAAACCGTCGCTGACGCTAGAGCTCGATCAGCATACGGCCGATGCTGGTATCGACACTCGCATCGAGGCGGCTTTGGACATAATGAGAAGTTACCATGCCGGGGGGCGCTCTCCGGAGGAAGAACCTCTCTTTTCACCCGCCGGAGTGATTACCGATCCCCGCCCCGTGGTGGTATCCTCGACCGGCGAAAGATACGCCCTGACCGATCCACAGGTAGAAGTTGTCCTGCCGTCGATGGGGTATTACGGCACCACCGCTCTGGCGGCGGTTTTGCGCGGGATCGGGATCAATGCCCGTGCGTTGCCCATTGCCGATGATGATGTGCTGCAGCAGGGGCGAAAAAATGCTACATGCAAAGAGTGCCTCCCATATCTGATCACCACGGGGTCGTTTCTTACCTATTTACAGAATAGACAGAATGCCGACAAAGTTACGTTGTGTTTTCTTGCAACCGGCGGCGGTCCGTGTCGTCTGGGACAGTATTGCCGTGCGTTCGATTCGATCATTCGCAAACACGAAATCCCAAACGCCGCGGTGTTTGCGATGACCGACGAGAACGGGTACGGCGGTATGGGGACCGCATCTCTGTTGAAAGCGTACCAGGGAGTCGTGGTTTCGGATGTCTTTGGGGATATTCGAAGCATGCTTACCGTGACCGCGGTCGATCCGCAAAGCGCCCTGCGGGAGCTGAGCGAATGCTGGAATGAAGTGCTGGATTATTTCGAGGGAAGACTTTCTGTGCGTTTCACCTGTTTGTTACAGTGGATTGCCCGAAGGCTGAGTCGAATCCCATTGAGCCGAAAACCTGAAGACGTGCCGGTTATATCGCTTGTGGGAGAGATTTTTGTTCGGCGGGACGAATTCGCACGCAAAAACGTTGTTGAATACCTGGAGAATCATGGATTCATGGTACGGGTCGCGCCGATTGCGGAATATATGTGCTACAGCAACTATGTGGTAAACAACGGTCTCGGTGAGCAGAAATTCGGGTTCGGTGAGATCATGAAGATGAAGCTCAGGGGACGTGTGCAGGAGTGGTGGGAACGCCGCATCAAGGATATGCTGGCTGTCTCGGGTGTATATAAGAGCGAAATGATCGACGTTGATACCACGATCTCGGGCGTAAAGCATCTGCTGAACGAAAACTTCAGAGGGGAGTGTATCCTGACTGTCGGGCTGGCAATGCGGGAAATTCTTGAACACTCAAGCGGAGTTATTTCGATCGGCCCTTTTGGATGCATGTATTCAAGAATGGCCGAAGCGATGCTCAACAAAGAAATGACAGTTGAGGGAAAGAAACGAATGCCCGAGAAAACCGGCGTAACGGATCGTTTCGAAGATATCGACACACTTCCGTTCCTGTCTCTTGAGTCGGACGGAGGCGCATTCCCGCAGTTGGTCGAGGCCAAACTGGAAGCATTCGTACTTCAGGCGCGGCGAGTACATGCAATCCTTAACCCAAGTTTCGCATCCGAGAGACACCGTACCGAGCGGAGCGATGTATTGAGCGGAGCGCCGCATTGAGCGAAGTTTCGCCAAGTGAGGTCGGCTTTTTGCCGCGTTCCGTCACGATGACGCGAAATCCGGCTTGAGGTTTCCGTATTCATCGAAGCCGATTCGAATGCCCAGCATAAGGTTCATGGCCGAGGTGATTGTCGCGGAGCTGAGAATGCAGATCATGATGGCAATCTGATATTTTATTGCGACAAGGGGGAAGGATCCACCAAGTATCTGCCCGGTCATCATTCCGGGAAGTGAGACAATGCCCATCGTGGTCATAGTCGTGAGAGTCGGCGTCAATGCTGCCTGAAGCGCTTTGCGAAGAAACGGGACGACCGCCTCGTAGCGAGTCGCGCCAAGGGACAGGTATGTTCTCCATTCTAAAGGATTATCCCGCACGCCCGAGAAAAACCGCTCCAGCACTATTATGTTGGCCCGAAGGCAGTTGCCGAGAACCATTCCTGATACGGGAATGACATAGCGGGCGTCGTAGAGGGGAGTCGGGCGAACGGCGAGGCCGATAAAAACGATTGTGACGAATGCCGTACCCAGCAGTATCGAGACAAACAATCCCGGGAAGAACATACGTTGACTGATTGAAGCACCTTTCAGGGTATGCCAATTCGCTACGGCAATCATGACCAGGACCCAGCCTGCGTTTACGAAAGGATTGTTCAGTTCGAAGATGTATCCCAGGTACAAACCTACCAGGACAAGCTGAATAGTCATGCGAATGGTACCGATCAGAAGGGCTCTGACGCGGCGGATCGAAAAAATCAGGAACACCGCTATCGGGACAAGCAGAAGTGCATACACTATTGCCATGCCGAAAATTGAAATGTCGGTAGTCATAGTGGGTTCTTTCTCTTTGACAACTGAATGGTTCCACCGGCAATGGGAAACACTCCGGTGGATTTGGAGAGCCAGGCCGGGTCGTGTGATACCGAAAGTATAGTGAATTCAGGTCGGAACAGTAGGTTTCGGACACGTTGTGCCGATTCAGCATCGAGAGCCGAAGTGACTTCATCGATAAGAAACATGCGTTTTTCAAGCAACATAGCCCGTGCAATGGCAATCCGCTGTTTTTCCCCACCCGAGAGACTGGCTGTTTTTTGTCTCAGAATATCCGTTTTCAGCCCGAACATCTCAAGGGTTTGCGTGATTTTGCCCCGGGACGGTTTTATTCCCCGATGACGCTTGAATGTGAACGGCAGAAGAAGCGCGTCTTCGACCAGGTCCTCTCCCAATACCGGTTCCTGAAACACAAACGCAACATCTTCCCGAATGCGGGCAATAGTCTGCGGTCCCATTTCAATGTGGTCGAAATGAACGGTACCCGAAGTAGGGGGAACGAATCCCATGGCTGTATGAAGGATTGTCGACTTACCTGCGCCGGAGGGGCCGGTGAGCGTCACATGCTCTCCCGAAGCGAGCGAAAAACTGATGTCCTTGAGAATGGTTCGGTTGTCCCGTACCACGGTTACATTGGTGAAACTCAATAACTCTTTCGCCATTGCGGCCTTTCCGTCTCCTTCCGTAAGCTTAGCCCAAGTTTTGCATCAACTCACGGTCCCGCCGGGCGGGACTCAAGGTATCTCTCCGGATACCCCCGCGCTTTTTCGTAAGGCAATCTTGCACAACATCTTACGCATATTGCTCTACCCCTCGACTTCGCTCGGGACATCGCCCCTCGGCACGGCGTTTTTCGACTGCGAAACATTAGCTAAGTAGTGTCTGTCCGAAAAGTCCTGTTTTCGCTCGGATTGATGAAGCAAACCGGCGATTTCAGCCTAAAACGGGCGCTTCGACAGGCTCAGCGTCCGTTTTAGGGACTTTTCGGACAGGCACTAAGTATAAGTCATGCTGAAAAGCTTCGCAATTAAGACAACTGTTCTCAACGTGTCCTGAATAGATCCATCTCCTTTAACAGCAGCGACTTTCCCTGTATCCGCGCTTGTCTTATGTACGCCGGTCTTGACTCTGAGCACCTCGTCCGATATAATAGAATGGAAACTTTCAGCTCGAGTCTTCGGAGAGGAATGTGGAGGTCGGCAGGTGGATCAAAGGTCCGGGATGGAAAAACAGTGCCGACGTTCCTCCGTAGCATTCTTGCATGAGGTACATGAATGTCCTTTTTGGGTCTGTTCGAAACCCACGGTATATCGATATACTCACAAAGCCTGCCATAGTTTACGCAGAATGCCGCGATTCAGTTGTCAAACTCGGGTCAGGATACTGCTGGAGTCGATTGTTTTCATGGCAATTCTGGTTGCCGGTGCAGTTTCGGCTACAACATCCTGGAACGGCGCGGGGGGGGACAACAACTGGAGTAATTCGGCAAACTGGTCGACGGGGATACCGGATACTACCGATACCGCCATTTTTGATCTTGTGGCTCCCCGCTGTGTGCTGGATGCCTCCACCGCGGTTGGAGGGATACAGTTCACTACCACGTTCGCCGATACTTTTGATTTTTCGGGCAATGTCCTCAGTGTCCATTTGTCCGCCGACTTCGATAGCGCATCAAGAATTGCCGCCCCTTCCGGATCCAGGGTAATCTGTACTACCTCAACGATGAGCGTTCTCTACCTTCCCAGAAGCGACACTCTTCCCACGCTCTATTTGCGCGACGTGATTATGGATCTCAAGGGATATAAACAATCCGGTACGGTCACGTATGGTTACGGAGACAGTCTGATAATCGAAAATGCCACCCCGAATCTCACAGGGGACATCGTTGCATTCAGCTATATCAGTGTTGTTTCAGGAACGTGGAAAACCTCGGATGCGAATTTGCTTATTCATGTATACGGCGCCGGATTTGATGCAAGCGGGCTTACCGGTTTCAATTTAAAGTGGGGAAGTGGGAGCTTCAATTTCACCGGAGACGGTCTTCAGGTTTTCAGCGTCTCCGCAACGACTCCCGTATTTCCGCGGATTTTACATACGGGAGCGGGAGAGTTGAGGCTTGACGGCGACAATTTGTCGTGCAGTAAGCTTGTTCAAACAAACGGCTCGCTCGATTTCAACGGATGCGACGTACATACCAGCCAACTCTTTGTCGTGACGAACGGGACAGGCGCCACGCTGAAAAATCTGGGGGGTCGTACCATTTCTTCGGCCGAGAATATCAGGATGTATGGATCGGCGGGTGATCACCTGAATGCCGCGCCGGCATCCGTCTGGTATGTAGAGGCGGGAAACCGGGCGAGTATGTCGTACGTGGATCTTGGCAACGTCCAATCTACCGGTGTGAGGGCTACCGCGATGCACACGTGTGCGAACATGGGGGGGACCGACGGATTCAGCTTTCTTGGAATGGGAGCCGGTCGCTTTCTTCGGTATTCTCATGAACAGAGTGTATCGGTCTCTGATAATAAGAGGGTGCGAGAAGTGATCTGGTACGGCGGAGGAGTGGAATACCCTTCCGCACAGAGCACCATCGACAGCATATCGGCCTCGGACGGCTCGGAGGAGGATATCATCGAGGTTTTCGACAAGGACACCACTACCGCATGGAGTCTGTATCCAAGAGGCGATCCTTTCTGGTTTCAATACAACCGCGGACCGGATTCATCATCGTGGCTGGAACCCGATTCGGTATACATTCATCCATCTAAGAGCCATTACGCACCATCGCATGTGATCATCGAAAGCTCCACGGATTCGGCTGTCTGGAACACACTGCTCGACACAGCCGGTTTGGTTAAGGAGGACTGGGAGACGGCAAGCGGCGCGCTGACTTTTTCTCTGATCCGTAACCCACGTACTCTGTACTGGCACGGACTGAACACGGACTTTACCTGTGCCGACAACTGGACAACCGACCAGGCGGGAACCAACCGAATCAAGTATTTCACTCAGGAGGATACGCTTCTTTTCAATGGCACGGGAGCGGGAAGTGATGCGAATTGCACCATGACATCGGATTTCGTGTGTGCGGGAATTGATCTGAGTGGTTTCTCGGGCACATTTGAATTTACGACCTGTACACTTTCGGTTTCAGGAGATGCGGACCTGAGCTTTGCCGGGAGTCTCACGCCCGGTTCGGGGGCTCTGGAGTTTACCGGAAGCGGGAATACGCAGGTCCTCACTCCGCCCGCCGCGCAACCTCTGCCCGATATTGTGCACTCCGGGGCATCAGTGCTGCAACTGAATACGAACAGTCTCGACGCTCCTTCGTTCACTCAGACTGCCGGTACATTTGACCTGAATGGACTGGATATAACGCTGTCCGCCAACCTGACGGTGAGTTCAGGATCGGATACATCGTTTTTGTCTCTGGATAATCGAAGCGTCACCGTTGGCGGAAATGCATCGTTTTCAGGGATATCGTGCAACTCGCGGATTGGACTGCTTCCGGGAGCAGGATCGACGCTCGATCTGGGGGTCACGGGTACTCTGACGGCCGAATATGCAACGGTAGGAAGGGTGAATGCCTCTGTCTCGGCCGGAACCGCTACCGCAACGGTGGACAGTCTGGGTAACACCAACTGGACTATTACCGGGTGTCGTCCGATATGGATCGGCGGAGGCGCGGACAACAACTGGAGCACGCCGGAAAACTGGCAGACCGGCAAGGTTCCGAGTGAAACGGATTCGGTGATTTTCGATGCTACCTCAACAAAACGATGCAGCCTCGACATAACCGACACGGTACATGCAATAACCTTCACGTCCGGTTATACGGGGGAGTTCGACTGGGGAGTGGATACGCTGTGTATCGCCTCCGATGCGGATTTCCGGTCCGGAGGCACCATGGCCGGCAGCGGATTTGCCGCCTTTACCGGCTCTTCGGCTCAGGCTCTGTATCCCCATGCCAACGACACAGTCGGATCGATACTTGTCAATGGAAGTGACACCGTCACCATTACAGGTGATACACTGAAAGCGAAACACCTCAGCGTTACCTCCGGCACATTGACGACCAGCGACGGCACATCACGGGATATCGATGCTACGGGATTGTATATCACTGGTGGCAATCTGACCGCAAATTCCTCAACCCTCGGCATCGCCGGTGATGTCGACATCGACACACTTGTCGGGTTGTTCACCGCCGGGGCATCCACGGTCCGTCTGACCGCCGACGGTACGCTCCGTAATCCCCATGAAAACAACGGTTTCAAGCACCTGGCGCAGGCAAACGGGATCACCACAACGCTCTCGGGAGATATCCGTATCAATGAGGGCACGTTCATAACCGGCGACGCCACCAGCACGATCACCGACGACGGCGGTGCAACCGAGTATGAAGTCGGTTTATATAAATCGGAGATCGTATCCGAGGCCACATGGTCACCATCATCGTATACGTCAAACACCACGACGCTGGAAGTCGACTTTCGTGGGGATACGTGTCGGGTCCGAGGGAATTTCGGAAAAGCCAAAATCGATAATGCCGGTGACGGCGTTATCGTGATACAAACCGGATACGTTCAGGCCGAGTTCGCGACTTTCGACGGCGGAGTGCCCGCTAATGAATGGCATCTGAATGGTTTTTCTTTCGTCGCGAATATCTGGGTCACTTTCGGAAGCTCGAGTTCGACCGGTGAATATTTTCATTTGTATGCCGGAGACGGTACGTTCCAGACACAGTATCTGACCTTGAAAGCAACCGACGGCGGAGGTGAGAATACGATATTTGCCGACTCGGCTCATTTCGATATTTCGAAAAAATGGGAAGTGGAACCGGGGAACACCATTCACATGGGGAATTCAACGGTCGATTTTGACCCGAATGTCGATGTTTACTCAAACGGAACATCCTTTGCAAACGTTTTCTGCGATAACTCCGGATATATCAAACTGCACGACTCGATGCATGTTGCCGGCAATATGGAGCTTGCCGCCGGAGGGATTGACTTCAACGGAAACAATCTGGGCGTGGACGGCGATCTGACGATAGCCAACGGTAACACGGTCACTTTTCTGAACCTTGGAGGACGAACGGTTTCCGTCGGCGGTAATGCTTCATTTTCAGGAACCGTCGTTTCTCCAATCCACCTGACCGCAAGCAGCACGTGGAATGTCGATGTAACGGGATCTCTGAAAGCGTCCCATGCCGTAATCAAAAACAGTAACGCGGGGATAACGACCGGAAATGCCCTGGACGGCACCTCGATCGATTCCGGCGGCAACGTCAATTGGAATTTCGCGACAACCGACGACTGGCGGTACTCCCATCGGATATGGTTCAACACCACATCGGGGGGAGCCAACGTACGAAACGCCGTCACTGATTTCCCCGTACTGATACGGTTGCGAGGTGAAGAGATCCTTCCATTCCACCAGACCAAAACGGGCGGAGCGGATATCCGGTTTTATGATCCCGACGGCACCATGCTCAAATATGAAATCGAGCGCTGGGCGGACGGTCCGGCATACTACGATTCGGCCGATATCTGGGTGCGGGTTCCACAAATCGACGGCGACAGCCGGGAGGATCATATCACCATGCACTGGGGGTACGATTCGGCCGTATCTCTGTCGTCGGGCGCCGGCGTGTTTGACACGGCAAACGGGTTTGTCGGTGTATGGCATCTGGGCGACGATTATGACGATGCAACCGCATGGGCTCAACACGGCGCCTCCCAGGGAACAGTCGATATCGCGGGGATAATTGGGGCCGGTGAGGATTTTGACGCTTCAACCGACGGCGTGCGTGTCGACGACGCCGACGGTTTGGACGGATTTTCCGCCATGACAATAACCGCCTGGTACAATTTCCGTAGCGACGGCTTTGGAGACGGACCCGGTAGAATCATATCGAAAGGCACCGACGGCCCATACAGTATTCATCATGACGCCGATTCAAAGCTGGATTTCAGTGTAAACGGCAACACACTCAACTCAGCTTATCCGATGGCGCCAAATGAGTGGTATCATGTGGCGGCGATATACGATCCGGATAATACCACCGTCCTGAACCGCATGCGGTTCTATATTGGCGGAATGTTTCGCGCTTCCGCCGATTACACCGGGGTAGTGCAATCAGATAGTAAGAATCTGTACATCGGTAACACAGACGGATTCAACTATGGTGCGGACGGGACTATCGACGAGGTCCGAATTGAAAAGGTAGCACGTTCTTCAGACTGGATCAAACTATCCTGCGAGAACCAGCGTGAAGAACAAACCCTCCTTGACTTCGAGGACTACTCGGACTGGCCGTATTCGAAACGTGTTACGATAAACACAAACGGGATGGGACTGTCCGGAAATGTGATCCGCTTTCCAATGCCGGTGCGTCTGTACAATGACGAACTTTTCGGCCAATCCTGCGTCCCGGCCACCGGGGCGGATATTCGTTTCAGCCGTCCGGACGGTGTGCACCTTTCTTATGAGATCGAGCGCTGGTCCAACAGTACCGACTCCGCGGAAATTTGGGTGTTGGTCGATACGGTCAAACCCGACCATGCGAGTCAATACGTCACGATGCACTGGGGGGCATGTGGAGTGGAAAGTCAATCAGACGGCGCGGCGGTATTCGATACCGGTAACGGCTTTGCCGGCGTCTGGCATTTTTCACCGTCGGATACATTCACCGATGCGACATTGAATTCGGTGGGAGCGGCTAATGCCGGCACCGAGCCCGTCGGCTCGGTCATCGGGGGCGGACGCGCCCTCGACGGAGGGTCGGATGCCGTTGTGGTTGACGACCATGAGGCATTCAATATACACGGCTTTGGTACACCCATGACTCTATCCGCGTGGGTCAATGTGGATCCCGCACAGAGCGGAGACGGAGGGATTGTGGGACGATGGCTCGGCAACGGCTCCCACCAGTACGGTCTTAAATACGAAAGCGACAATTCCCAAATTAAATTCGCCGTATACGACGGCGAATACAGAGTAGTGACGACCTCGGCAAACAGTATCGTAAAAGGGTCCTTCCATTACGTTGTCGGCGTTGCATCGGGAGACTCGACTCTGGTCTGTATCGATGCGGATACAAGCGGCAATCCGGTTGACTACGGAACTATCGCCGATATCGGGATCAGCCCGGGGCCGATGTTCGGGGGAGAAGGTGACCCGATCAATTACCTGAAGGGTACCATCGATGAAATACGTATCGAGACGGTCGCCCGTTCGGCCGACTGGATACGGCTCTGCCATGAAACACAGAAATCAACTTCGTCGCCCATGGCCGTGGATCGGGAACGCTTTCTTCCTTTGACAACATTCGAGGGTGTCGAACGCTGTACCGTTTCCACCGACCACTGGAGCCTGGTGTTCGACCGCTCATCGGGCAACGGAGGAGGCATAACGCTCCTCAGCGACAGCGCAGACGCACGATCTTTGGGGGGGGATCTTTTCAATCAGATCGACGCGGGGCAGAATCTCTTTTTTATGGATTTTGGCGCAACGAGTTCCCGGTCGTCTGGAATATATCAGGTGCGGTCAACGGATGAACTTTTCACGCATGTACAACAACAGACAATCCTGTCCACTAGTCCCGAAGTGAAGTTCTATGCGGACTATTACGTATACGGTTCGGGAAAGATGTACGTGCACGTCACGGCTGAAAACGGCGGAACAACGCCGTCTTCCGAAACGCTTCGCTTCGGTGTCGAGCGTCGTCACTGTCCCACCGTGTCGGTTTTCTCCGCCCACGGGCAGGCGTCTCTCGCCGAATATGTTCTTCTTGCCGCCGATTCCTTGCGTCAGTTTGACATTCTCCTTTCTCTGTACGATATGTGGAACACCGATTCGGGAAGTCTCGATGCGGCGACCGGTTTGGTGTCCGACGTCGTCGCGCCCGCGGCACGGGCCGGGTTTGAATCGACCACGTTTTCGATCGGGCCGGGGCAGAAGCGTCACTGGAATTTCCTGATTGATTTTTCGCATCACACCTGGAACGACACCGCGGGAATCGGCGAATACGTCGCGGACTACCGATCACCCGACAGATTCGATCCGATCAAAGGCACTCGGCTTGCCGAGGAAGCCTGGGAATACGACCTGCGAGGTCATTGGCGACTGGACGAACGGGACGGCACAACCGTGTACGATCATTCCCCGTACCTCAAACACGGCACTCGAATCGGCGGCGGCTCGGCGCCGGGCGTCTGGGAGTGGGGGGTGAGTGTTGCGGGAAGCGACAGCATTGTGGTGCCCGACGCCGCCACGGACGATTACGCCGGGACCGAAGATTTCACCGTAATGAGCTGGGTAGCTCCGAGCGCCGGCATCTCCGGGACGTCGGAAATCGTCGGCAAGCATGACGGCAGTCTGGGACATCGGCTTATTGGAAATGCCGGTAAACCGGCGCTGATGCTCGATGGTATCACCATCTCCGGCAGAACCGATCTGAGTACCGATACGCATCATGTCGCCGTGACCTACCACAAAGAATACGGTTTCGTGTCCTTCTATGTGGACGGACGAATCGATTCGGTGATTGCTGGGTCGTTTCCGGTAAGTGTCAACGATGCCGACCTAGTGGTCGGCCGCGGGTATTCCGGGTTACTTGACGATGTCAGATATTACAATCAAGCGCTTTCCCATTCTCTTATCAAGGGCGTCCACGAATTCGGCTACCTTCCCGATCGGGGACGATACGGCATGCGAGCCGACAACAACAATACCGTCTACTTCAGGTTCCACGGGAGCGTGGCCACACGCCGGTTCCCGGTGTTCGAAATCGGGAATTACTGGGGTCCAAATGAACCATCGGCCGTGTATATCGACGGTATTCGGGCGGCCGGCGACGAGTACATCGTGGATGTGGATGCACACAATCATGTACTGCGCGTTGGATTCAACAGATCATTCCATGCCGACACCACGCTGATTTACATCGACGATACCGACAGCACCGGAATCTACGACATCGATCCCGCCCCGCGAATGTACTGGGGGATCGATGCCGCCGGGAGTCATGATCATGTCTGGGTGAAGAATTTTGGGGCAGGTGTGTTCGGTTCCGCGGATGCAAACGAATTCTATCTCAACTGGAAAATGGCCGACAACGCCGAAGGCGGAAACGATGGAGAAATATGGTTTCTGGCGACTTCAAAACTGGACCCGGGACAACCGCAGGATACCTCGATCAATTACAATCAGGTGCACCAGAATGCATCTTTGCAGTTCTGCCTGGGACCCGCAAGCCTGAAGATGCCTTCGGGATGGCTCACAACCTATGCCGGCGTGGATTCTCTAATCGGTTATACCGTGAAAGAAAGCAGTGACGTTCGTCTTACCATTCGCCTCCGTAATCGGGTTCTATGGAACGATTCGGATACAATCCGCATGGAGACGGAGTGGACGGTATACCCGCGAGGATTTGTTACACGATGGGACAGCATTTATTACATGACGGACACGTTAACCGACTGGGAGCACACGTTTGGGATGGACACCACGAGTACCTACTCGTTTTACGGTGATACCGCTCGTTTGCGGGGTGTGATGTACAATACCACGGATCTCACGGATTTTGGGGTCTCCTATCTGGGCTTTCGAAACGATTCGGGGTTTCAGACACGGCCTTCCGATTCGGCAATTGTCAAAGACGGCGACTCTCACAGCACCAATATCGTCCAGCGAAGCGGAGTAGTATTCAACGATGGTCCCGGTGTTCCCGGAGAACAATGGAAGCATCCCCCAATTCAGATCGCCTACTGTATCGATCTTTCTCAGCACAGCCTCACCCGGGAGCGGTTTGACTCAACGGCAAACAGTATCCAGTACATTGAATTCTCCACCGCGGATATGGTGGTCGGGTCTCGCGATACCACTTCGCCCGGTGACCTGAACGAAGACGGTTTCAACGAACGTGAGGGCGCCTATGTGGTGATCGCCGACAATAATTCAATCGACTTTCGGCTCAATGCCCACGGTGATACCTGTCGGTTCTATCCGGCGGTACGGGTAAGAAACTATTATGCCTCGAGCAATCCCCAGTACGTCCATCTCTACCGTCCCGGACTGGATACGGTCACGCTGCACGAAAACAGCCAGTACCGCGTACACCTGAACAAACTCACCAGCGAACTTCTGGTGCTGTTGGACACAGTCCTGTGCGACTCTACCAATCTGTACATTTCCGCCGATGTAAACCTCGCCGTCCAAATGGGAGAGTTTTGGGGACGGCCGGGCGATCGGTGTGACACTCTTTTCTGGCGGACTGAAAGCGAACATGAAAACGTCGGATATTTCGTGAACCGTCGCGTATCGCCGACTTTTCTTGACAGCATCCGGGCGATATTGAACGAGTCGGGAACGGATTCCGTTCTGGACCACGGGGCGGGGTTGGTGAAAAACCGCACTATCACCGAGGAAGACACGACCTGGGTGCGGGTAAACGATGAGATAATCCCCGGACCGGAGTCCGGCAGTTCCGTAAGTACCATGCTCTACCATTTTATCGACTACGGCCTGAACAATGATATCGTCTACGAATACGTGTTGGAATCCGTAGATTACGAGTCCAAGACCAGTCGTCATGGTCCGATTCAACTGAAACCCAAAAGAATGCTCCCGGGGCAATTCATGCTCTACGGCAACTACCCCAACCCGTTTAGAGGCCGCACCATGATACGCTTCGATCTGCCGGAAGCCGCCGAGGTGAGCATGACCGTCTATAATCTGCAGGGGCGCCGTATTACCGAGCTGGTCGGTCCGAACAGGAAGATGAAAGCGGGGGCACATCGGGTTGTGTGGAACGGCGTAAATCAATCCGGCGCGCACGTCGCGGCGGGGCCGTATATCTATCACTTCACTGCCGGAAAGTACACCCGGTCGAGGGTGTTGATTCTGGCCAAGTAGAATCTGTCCGGAAACATCCGTTCGCCCTGAGCTGTGTTAATGGGCTGCTTTGGGTTAAATCCGGGCGTTGATTAACCCAAGTTTCGCAGTCGAGATCGTGCAACAGCTTACGCGGAATGCCGTGAGTTGATTGCGAAACTTGGGTTAATGCTTCGACCCGGCTCAGCACGAACGGGGGAGTCCGTTCGTACGGAGCCTTTTGTCGAAAAGAACGGCATGCCGGCTTACAGTCGCTCCGGGTTCTCAATCACCCGAACCGTTGTCGCCTGAGGCCCTTCGTTACCAAGTTCCTCCGCATAATTAACTCCCGCGCCGATTTTGATCGAATCAAAGCCGTCATTCAGGACACTATTGCGGTGGAAGTAGATACTGCGGCCGTCCACGTCGCGGATGAACCCATAGCCGCCTTCGACGTTTTTCTCTGCAACGACACCCATCGTTTCCTGCTTCTCGTGACGTTTCACGTCGCGGCGTTGCATCTCCTTGGTGCCCTCCAGACGACGCTCCGCGGAATCGAACACATTTCGAATCTGGGTTTCAAGATCCGTGTGCAGATCTCCTTTGCTCGGCTCGGTCTTCACCGCAAGCACCGGTTTGTTAGGCACACTCAGGTTGACCCGAACGCGCCACGGATTGCCGTGTGATTGTGCTTTGTTCGGTTTCTCGACGGCTACGTCACAGCCGATGAGATGCGGATAGAACTGTTCCAGCTTGTCCACGCGGTCGCGAATCAGACTCTCAATTGCTTCGCGATTTGGAACATCCTGCAAAGATAAAGTCAGTGGTACGTCCATAATACATCCTCCATTCGTATTTGCAATCGATTCCGTCACGGAACCGGATGAAAAAAAACACCTGCGCTTTTCCCGGCTAGCTCAATTCGGCCAGCAAAATCATCTCTTCATCCGTCAGTGTGAAATCGAAAATGTTGGCGTTTTCTTCTATGCGTTCCATATGGCTTGACTTGGGTATTGCGATAACCTCCTGTTGAACAACCCATCGAAGCATAACCTGGGCAGGACTTTTCCCGTATCTATCGGCAATTTGTGTAACCGCGGGGTTCCGCAGATCGGATGCCTGTGCCAAGGGGCTGTATGCCTCGAGAGCCATTCCATGACCGGTGCAGAAATTCATCAGTTCCCGGGGATAGTTAAAAGGATTTATTTCTATCTGATTGACCGTAGGTAATTTGTCCGATTTTTCGATCAGAGGCTCGAGATCGCCGATAGAGAAATTACTCACTCCCACAGCCCGGCATTTGCCGGAATCTACGAGTTCATTCATGGCCTTCCAGGTCTCGATAATTTTGCCCTCGTTGGGCCAATGAATAAGGTAGAGGTCCAGATACTCGATTTCCATGGTTTTGAGTGAGTGTTCACATGCCCGAAAGGTTTCATCATAACCATGGTTCGAATTCCAGAGTTTGGTCGTTATGAACACTTCTTCCCGGGCTATGCCCGAATTGCGGACTGCTTCGCCTACTTCAGCTTCGTTCCCGTACACTTCAGCGGTGTCGATGAGCCTGTAACCGGTTTTCAGAGCATGAGAAACAGCATCGAGGGATTCCTTTCCACGCGAAAGCCGGTACGTCCCAAAGCCGAAAATCGGCATCTTTACGCCATTGTTGAGCATTACTTTTGAGCCCAGTGAAAGGGCTTTCTGAGTTGTTTCGATATGCATCGTATACCACCTTTCAATACTTTCGTGTGTTTATCAAGCCGCTTACAGGCACTACCTAGCAGGATTCACACCTGCAACATGCCACTTGCATCCCGTATTCTCTAATATCCGGGAGTTAGAGCAAACCCGAACACACTGCCTTTCCCGGGGCGTTGAAACGGGTATGCATAATAAAATTGCAGAACCAGGGCTCCCAGCAAATTGATCCGTGTGCCGACTCCGGCACTGAAAACGGGAACACGCTTATCGGTTATCGACGATATCTCGAGAGACGGAGGATCATTGCCGGTCCATGCCGCGCCTCCGTCCAGAAACGATATGAGAGTAACGGGGAGATAGCGGAAGTTAATCAGCCCGAAACCCTCCGGGCCGATAAACGGTGCTCGGATTTCCAGGTTAAACAGAGCGATTTTGCTCCCCAGGAGACGATCGAGGCGAGGGCAATTCCCGCTTCCCTGATCATCTCCGCATTCCGAGACGTCGAATGAGTATGGGCTGTATCCGCGAACCCATCCGTCATATCCTATGATAAGCTCGGTTAAACGGGAATCCTCCGCATCTGCAAAGTAGCGCCCGTAGTGCAGCAAGCGTGTCGCTATGGTGAACGGGTTGAGGAAAAAATAGTGCCGATAGTCGGCGGTGACCGAAAGATAGGTGAGAGACCCGAACGTCGGTTCAAGCCCCAGGCGTATCCGTCTGCCGTCAACAGGTCCGGTAAGACCAAAGAGCGAAAAGTCGGCGACATATGCGAAATTCATATCGAACAGACTAAGCGGCAGCGGGGGAGTCACTTCGGTATCCTCGGTTCGAACAATGGTCCCGTCGACCTCGTAGCGGGTGATCGCCTCGTTCAGATACCAAAGGTAAGAAAAACCGACTCCGGATTCCAGACGACGATTAGGGCCGAAAGGGTATTCAACAATGGTCCTGATACGTTCGGAAAAGGTGCGCTGAAGAACAATCGTCTGTTTTTCCGCCCGGGTGGTTTCCCCGAGTATCACACTGTCGGCCCGAAATCGTACGGACTGATACGGAATGTGGGAGACGGCGGCCGCCCAGTTGATTCGATTCGCGCGGTTCAGGTAGACGACCTGAGAACCGAGGTCCTGGAACGAACCGTTGAGCGATACACCGACAAGGAGATTATGATCCCCCAGCATATCGCCAAAAAGGAAGCTCACGCCACCGGCTGCCTGGAATCCTGATTGACCGTAAGTAGCTCCCGCTGAAATCGGACCGATTGCCATAAGCTGAAGAGACGGGTCATAGTCTTTGTAGTTTGTATCGACCGGAGCCAACAACGAGAAACTCGGATCAATTCCGAGATACTCGCTAACCGCTCCCTCGGCTTCAGGGCCACCTGGCGGCAAAATGTCCGCCCTGGGTACGGACCTGATTGAGCCGGTGCGGGAAGTCAGTATCGGGGGTGCTTTGGGGGCTAAACGGTAGATGTTGTATTCGCGCTTCTCAAACAGAGAAAAAACCACCGTTCCGGATTCCCTCGCAACTGAGAGGCAAGGAGACAGGTCGGTAATTCCTCCGATGCCGGTCGCCACATCGGTGAGTTGGGTAAAGCTTTGATCGACGAGGTTATACAAAAAAAGATTCGAGACCCCTCCCGGAGCCGCGACAAAATATAAAGAATCTCCACTTGAGGAAAACTGAGGGTTTATGTGCTGAATATCTTCACCAAGCGATATTGTTTCGACAGTCCCGGTCGCCGGGTCCAGGATCTCAAGGCGCATAGGCCTGATAGTTACTCCGGTATCCGTTTTCCGGGCGTCACTACGATCGGAGGCGTATGCGATCCGGTTTCCGTCCGGAGCCCATGCCGGGTGGACTTCGGCATATGTGTCATTGGTGATCCGGCGGATCTCTCCGGAGGAGAGACCATAGGTGTACAGATCACGCACAGAGCCTTCAAGGCCCGAGAAAAGAATTTTGTCGCCTTTCGGAGACCAGGAAAGCTGTGAAATAGCTTTCACGGTGGGAAAACCGACGGTCCGTACAATTTCACCGTCTTCTACTCGGAGAAATGCTATCTTGTTGTCTCCCTCGTCAAAGACAGTATACGCGAGCCGACTGCCGTCGGGGCTCCATGCCCCCGATGCTTCCAGGAAATAGAGTGCATCGAAATGCTCGTTTGTAGCGGAGTGTGTGAGTCGTTTGACAACTTCTCCGGTACTTGTTTTTGCCACGTAAAGATCCAGCGCGAATACGTCGCGACGTGACAGGTAAGAAATGTATTCCCCATCGGGGCTCAACGACGGCGCCAGATTGAGGCCACCTTCGCCCGAGATGACTCTTTTCGCATTCGACGGAACCGGGTTGAGTTTCTTCACTATCGGCGAAAACGTGGAATCGGTTGCGGAAACCCAGAGATTGGAGAGCGAATCGAATGATACATCAAGAACTGATTGGAAACCCTCGTACATCCCCAGAGTCAGGACACTGTCATAGAGTGCGGGAATAACGGTATCCCCCCAGACACCGCCGATATACGCCCATACGGCATGTCCGAAACGGTAAGGAAAGTATTCCTGATTGTCGCTCATCTTCGACAGGCTGGGGATATCTTCGTGTAATGCCGCATCCCGCATCCAGCGGGTAGTCAACACCGATTCTCTTCCGATTGAAAGATATTCCGACATACCTTCTATAAACCACAAGGGAACGCGTCCCAATTGACCCCTCCCGGTACGGGCATTCTCCCGGGCAATCTTATAATGAAAAACGTGAGTCAACTCATGGCCCAGTACGTGGTAGTTCTCGCTGCGGATTCCGGTCAACGGTATAACCACCCGGTTTTTCATTCCCTCGGTAACACCGCCTACTCCCTGGGATATTTGTCCCCCGATGACATTCGTTTGCTGGAAATCGGCGTGATTTGCATACAGGATTATCGGGACGGGTTTTTCGAACTCATAGTTGAACAGCTTGCTGAATCGTGAATACCACTGCTCGAGCATGGCCGCCGCCTCATGTACCGGCCCGCCGGTCGGAGGATAGAAGTATACCTTAAAATGATCGGTTTCGAGTATTTTGAAATCGAAATTTTCATATTGTACTTTGTTTCGGCCAAAGTATTGCCCCGAGCTTGGCGAGATCGAGAAGAGTATAACCCATGTCGGGATCAGCCATGAATCTCTGTTCATCGTCTTTCTCCGGCTTTTTGAATGAGTACACCGTCCGCTTACCTGCTCAGACGTGATGGTGTTCCTTCGAGCCCCGACTCGTCTTCACCCGAATCGGTAAGCGTATCGTGCATTTCACTCAACTTTGAGGCCGCTTTTTCTCTTATGCTCTCTTCCTCAATCTCTCCCGTCTTTTTTTGCTCTGAATGGGCCCAGAATCCGGTTCGCGGAGCCGGCGGCTCCGAGGGCGTGTTTTCGGATTTGGCTTTTCTGTGTCTATTGATCTTTAGAATCGTCTGGAACAGTACCGTAAGAGAAACAACACCAACCACAATTCCCAGTATCTTTTTCATCTGGTATTCCCTTCTTTGCTATCCGTACTTATTGTGTTCGCAATCAATGATGCCATAGTCTCGACTTTGTCGCTTGGCCGCGTCGGGAGAAAGAAGCCGATCCCCGTCTGTCTTACAGAACAGGGCTCCGGCGGATTGCGAGGCAATTCGATCGGTACGCTGTTTTTCAAAGTGGGATCTCAGGTATCCGAACTGCCGATTACGGCTTTTCGCCTAATATACAACCATAACAAATATTGTGCCAAAACGGTAGCTCGACTCGGGAGGAAGTCGGTCGGCTCATTTCATTCACTCCGGTTTACCCCCGTCCCGTTTTTCGGGCAGGTCGGACGCATTCGGGTTTGCCGTGGATTCAGCGGGTGACCGATCCCGCCGAACGTGACGAGGAATGGCGTCACGCCGGCGCGTTTTACACAGGAAGTAATGAATCGCTCCCGTCCTCTCGCGGTGCAGGAAGAGTAGGCAGGGGGAATAATGCCTCACTTTTTAAAATGGAGTCATTCACCGGCAGGAAGGGAATTCTCGCTAATTGGAGAGACTGGGGGATAATTTCAGCTCGAAATCGGGAGACAAGGTTGATGGATGATGAGCTTTCGGGATCAGTCCAGACCGTCGACTATGTTGAGTATTCTATTTAGTCCGGTGGTATCGAACAGCCGTCGAAGGTATGCCTCGGAATCGGAATTGTTGTAGATGATTTTGAGGATGCGGTCGTTTTTCTGGAGAGAATTATAGGAACGGACCAGCATACCCAGCCCGAAGCTGTCGATGAAATCCACTTCTGAGAGGTTCACTTCGACATCGCCGGCTACTTTGTTTTCCATAAGCTCCAGTTTGCCACCGAAGGCTTCGGAATCGGTTCCCACGATCCTTCCTTCGGCAACGAGCCGGGGAGTGCCTGTCGAATCGTCTACATGCATTGAAAAACCCATCTCGAATCCTTCCGTCATTCGTATTCAGGATGTTCTTTAGCCCAGGTTTCGCAGTCGAGAACGAGTATTATGCGTAAATTCTATGTACAATATGCATTTATTCCTGCGGTTTGGCAAGTGATCCGTCCCACTTCCGCGTCGATATAACGGAACTGCCGCGGTTGGGACATCAGACGCCTTGGGTTAGATTCATTCTCATGGTCGGCCTGCACAATCATGTATAGAGAGTGGTTGCACATCCATTATCAATGCACGAAGTATCTTATCTTTCGATGCGTATTTGAGCAGGCAAAGAACAGAGTCCGGGTTTGGCGGCCGATACACGGTCCTTCCTCGGAGGGGCGGGAGGAAGAGAGCAATCTCGCACAAACACTTACGCATACTCCTCGCGCTCGACTGCGAGACCCGGGATAGAACGAAGAGGTATACACATGATTATTCATATGGCAAAGGGTGCGGGAAAAGAACAGGAGAAGCTTGTTCTTGAACGAATCATAGCCAGGGGATTCGATTATCAAATTATACACGGGGCGACCGGCATAGATGTAATCGGGGTCTTGGGAGATCTCAGTAATATTGAGGAGAGTTACTTTGCCGAACTGGAGGGGGTAGACAAAGTTGTTCGCATCTCCAAGCCATACAAAATGGTTTCACGAGAGTTCTCTCACGAATCCAAAATAGTTCAGGTCGGTGATATATCGGTCGGCGGCAGGGAACTGGTGCTGATGGCGGGGCCCTGTTCGCTGGAAACACCCGAACAGGTCATGAGTATCGCAGAGTATGTGCATAAGCTCGGGATTCCCGTGATGAGAGGCGGAGCCTATAAACCGCGAACCTCACCATACAGTTTCCAGGGCATGGGACTTAAGGGTTTGGAGATACTGGCCGGGGTTCGGGAGAAATACGGGTTGAAGATAGTTACCGAGGCGACCGGACTTCATCGACATGTAGATGAAGCCGGTATGCTCGAACCCAACAATGTACTGGAGAACGTTATCGGCTTTACCGACATTATTCAGATCGGTGCCCGCAATATGAAATCGTATGGAATGCTTCAGGAGCTTGGAAGGCTGACCAGAAAAACCCAAACGCCGATTCTTTTGAAACGGGGGGATTCCTCCACTCTAAAAGATTTCCTGCTTGCCGCGGAATACATCGTGGCCAACGGCAATCCGAATGTCATGTTGTGTTTGCGTGGAATTCGTACGTTCGAGGAGGAGAGCTTCCAGCGGTTCACACCTGACATTGGTGCCGTTGCCGTATTGAAGCAGGAGTCGAATCTTCCGGTGATATTTGATCCGTCCCATTCGTCGGGATACCGGAAAAACGTGATGCCGGTGGCAATGGCGGCGGTAGCGGCCGGGGCGGACGGACTCCTGATCGAGACTCACAATGATCCGGCCAACGCGCTATGTGATGGAGAACAGAGCGTCACGCGCGACCAACTCGGCAGGATCAAAGAGCAGGCACAACGCATTCGAGATCTGGTGTTTTCCGGACCAACTGTGTAATTCGGCACGCAGGGGCGTCCTGATTAGCGCGTTTTCTTGATTCCTGCGCAAACAGTGGATGGAATCTCCTCAATCAAAACAAAAACGCTCCGGAGCTGATTCTTCTGTCAGCCCCGGTCCCTCGAGCTTCCGCGAAAAACGTTGACAATTATTTGTCCGATTCTTAAGATATAGGTCCGGGATGCATACGGTGCGATTCGGGGCACATGTACCTGATTGTTTCCTCGAGCACCCGTCGTTCCGTTCTGAAAATTTTCCGGTGTATTCGCCGAATTGGAAACTATATGTGTATCTCTTGTCGGCCTCATTTCTAGTTGGATAACACGGCCGTCCATGAAGAAATCGCGGATCTGCCGTTGTGGGTGTGTCGTAGAAAACGGGCGTTGTAGTGGAGCTTTCACCGAAACTGATTCGGGACGTAAGCTGTTACACGATCTTATCCCGCCGCCCGCTCGGCGGGATAAAGCAATTTCGCACAACATATTATGCATACTCTCTACCCCTCGACATTTCGACATTTCGACTTCGCTCACTTCGACACCGCTCAGTGCAGCGCAATGCGGCGCTTCGCTCACTTCGACACCGCAGTGCAGCGCAATACATCACTCCGCGGTACGGCGGTTTTCGACTGTGAAACTTGGGTTAATGCGTATACTGCCATTCCGATCAGCGTGTGGCAGGCATAACATCAGGCCCCTTTTGTTTGAGATCACTCAATCCGGGTGAGGGTTAATCACTGGGAGAATGCAGATGGCCTTAAAAATCGTAGTAAACAAGCATCATGGAATTCCGGTCCTGAAGCTGATCGGAAGAGTGATTGGAGTGGATGATAAAAAGTTTTCTCGAAAGCTGGAAGCATTGTTCAAGCGGAATGTCTCACGCATCATTCTGGATGTGAGCGAAACTGATTTCATCGACAGTCACGGGGTGGGCATTATTGTGTACTATCACACGCTGATGCAGAAATCGGATCGTGAAATGATTCTTCTGAATTCCAATCCCAATCCGGTTGCCTATATGACCCGGCTCTTTGAGATGACTAACCTGAACCGAGTATTGAACGTGCGTTCCGGTCTAACGGAAAGAGAAGAATGAAGAAATCCATGCGGACGGGTATGGAATGAAAGAGCCGGGCCGGGAGCTACGGAATAATCCTATTGTGGGGACTACGGCTGGAGGCGCCCAATTGTGTGAGCAAAGCATTGAACCGTTACCGGAGTAATTATGGATGAAAGCCGTACCGATGCCTGGTTTTTCGATGTACAAAAAGAATGGGATCGACCGAAGCCGATCCCAAAATGTGATATGGCGGAGAGGAGAGGATTCGAACCTCCGGTAGAGTTGCCCCTACGACGGTTTAGCAAACCGTTGCCTTAAGCCGACTCGGCCACCTCTCCGCAAATGCAGAATCTATTTTTAGTACGGTTAGCAATTCGTTATTGCTTCAGGAAACAAAAATAATTACTTCGCCCTATCGAATACAAGCTTCAAGTTGAATAACCACAATCGAAGGTTGTATTTGCCGCGGGTTCAATGCATCTGAAACGGTTTTCTGATAAATTTCCCGACATGTGGGTGATGATGTCGCAGGAATGTCGAGATACATACTTCGGACCGGAGAGAAACGGTCCGAAGATAACGGGTAAAAACATTTAAGCGGTTGTGGTTCGTGATTTTCTCAGTCAGGCTTGCGTCCAGTCCTGTCCCACCGAGCGGTAGGAGGACCGTGAGTCGGCTGCGAAACCCGGGTTAGCTCACGAACATCATGTCGGTTGCCTTTACGAGTTATAATGGAGAATATCAGCGCTTTCTATTATCGGTATTTGCGGTATTTCCTGGCCAAGGATGATGCTACGGCCACGGCGCAGGATAAATACATGGCTCTTGCTTATGCTGTCCGCAGTGAACTCGTGGATCGGTGGATAGAGTCGCAAAAACTATATCATGAAAAAAACACACGCCGTGTCTACTATTTTTCCGCCGAATACGTATTTGGCCGGAGTCTCCGTCAGAATATCGTGAATCTCGGTCTGGAGGATCAGGTAGCACAGGCCTCCCGGGATCTCGGATTTTCACTGGATGAACTCAGCGAGAGCGAAGACGAGTTCGAACTCGGCAACGGGGGGAAGGGACGTCTTGCGGCGGCCTATCAAGAAGGCATGGCCACGATGAACGTCGCGGGGCTTGCCTATGGATTACGATACGATTTCGGCATGTATCGTCAGCGAATCGTGGATAATCGGCAAATCGAGGGGCCCTACGATTGGCTGCACCGTAATCATCCCTGGGAAATAATCCGTCCGCAATACGCCTGTGAAGTCCCCCTGGGTGGGCGCCTGGCCTACGATGAAGCGGGGCGAGAGAGGTGGGTGGACGCGGAATTCGTTCGCGCTGTTCCTTATGATTTTCCCGTTCCAGGATACCACAACGATACGGTCAATACCGTGCGGCTATGGTCGTCGCGACCCACCGAACAGTTTCTTCCCGACTACCAGAATCATGGAGACTATGCGCGCGCCTGTGAGGAGAAGACTCGTTCCGCACAGCTCACCCGGATACTGTTTCCGGATGAGGATGTTCGCCGGGCAACCGAGCTTCGAATAAAGCAACAGTACTTTTTCATATCCGCCTCGATTCAGGATCTGCTCAGACGGTTTAAAATCCATAACAGCAATATTCTGGATTTCTCCAAAAAAGTCGTTATTCAGCTCAATGGGAGCAGGTGCGCGATAGCCGTCGCGGAGCTTATGAGAATTCTTCTTGATGAAGAAGGCCTCGAGTGGCAGCGTGCGTGGGAGATCAGCAAAGAGACATTTGCTTACACCAGTCACGCGGTCGCCGGCGACAATCTGGAAAACTGGCCGGTCTATCTTGTCGAGTCTATTCTTCCACGACATCTGTCGATTATCTACCGGATCAATCAGCTTCATCTCGACCGAGCATCCGATATTAAGGGAGGCCGAGGCATTCGCTCCGACCTGTCCATTATAGAAGAGGGCGAGGTGAAACGGGTCAGAATGGCGTATCTGGCCCTGATCGGATCCAATTCTATTGCCGGCGTGTCGGCCGAGCAGACCAATCAGCTCAAAAAGCGGATCTTTCATCCGGTATCCCGCTATGTCGATACCGAATTTCGCAGCATAACCAACGGTGTTGCGCATCGGCGGTGGCTTATTTCCGCAAATCGACCATTGGCGGGACTTATTTCCGAGATGATTGGTGATTCCTGGACAACACGCCCCCAGGATCTTTCCAGGTTGATCGAGCACGCCGACGACGACACGTTTCTGTTGCGTCTGGGCGATGTAAAGTACGCGGCAAAGCGAAAGCTGAGCGAAGGGTTGGCGAAATACTGCAACGTTCATATGGATCATGAATGGTTTTGTGATATTCTGAGCAAAAAGATTCATCCCTACAAACGACAGGTGCTTCATTTGCTGGCTATCGTGTCGCGGTGGCTGCAGCTCAAGGACGGCAATGAACTTGGCACCAACAGGGTTCACATTTTTTCGGGAAAAGCGGCTCCTTCGGATCGTCTTTCAAAGCAGATTATCCAATTGATCTGTATGGTCGCGAATATTGTCAATCGAGATTCTTCTACTTCCGGCAAGCTGCAGATCATTTTCGTCCCCGATTATTCGCTTTCATGGGCCGAGTATCTGGTTCCGGCAGCCGATCTTTCGGAGCAGATAGCCACTCCCACCATGGAAGCCAGCGGAACGAGCAACATGAAGTACGCGCTGAATGGGGCGATCACTCTGGCAAGCAGGGCGGGGTCGAACCTCGAGATGATCGATCGCATCGGCATGGAGAATATGGTCGTATTTGGTCGTAATCCCCAGGACACGATGCCCGGAGTAGAAGAGGTAATTGGGCGGGATGAGGATTTGCGTCGAGTACTCGATTTTCTGGATGATGTTGTGCGGAGTGAACGGGACGGCGATGGGGTGGCGGGTTTGCTGGCTACGTTGCGGGCTACCGACGATTTCTGGGTGTTGCGCGATTATCGCGATTATATTGAGAAGCAGCATAAGGTCGATGAGTTCTACAATGATCGGATTCGATGGCTGAGAATGTCCCTTGCAAGCATTGCCAAATCCGGTTGGTTTTCAATTGACCGAGCCGTTCAGGAGCATATAGAAAAAGTTTGGAGAGTAGCCGGATCGTGAAAAAAGAGACCCGACTCAGCGGTATCACAATCGTGCCCGGCAAGGGCATGGGCAAGGCCTATTTCGTCGGTCGTGCTTCGCAAGAATCCTCGGTCGTATCGATCTCTCGTCAGGATGTGGGCGACCAGATCATGCGGTTCAATGAAATCCGTGAGCATGCGAAAAAGGATTACCGAGAGTACGCAAAGAATCTGGACGGAAGCGTTCCGTTTGATACATCGATACTGAACATATACGAACATATTCTCGACGACCCGGCGTTTATCGGACAGATTGTAGAGACCATTACCACCAAATTGTTCGATCTCGAGACGGCAGTACGTCTGGTGTCAAACGACTTTATCAAACGGTTCAATGCGGCGGGGACGGCGTATTTCAAAGAGCGAAGCAGCGATATGGTCGAGGTATGCGAAAAACTCATGTCGCACTTGCGGGAAGACGAAGGCCGTAGTCGTACCTTTCTGGAATCGATCGTACTGGTCGTGCCCAAAACATTTACTCCATCGGACCTGCTCTCCTACGATATCAAGAAAATCGAAGCGGTGGTCAGTGCCGGCGGTGGTAAAACATCGCATGCCGCTATTCTGGCCCGTTCGTACTCTATCCCGGTTGTTGCCGATATCCGCAATCTGCAGGAGGCGATGCGGCCGGGTGACCAGTTATATGTCGATGCGGACCGTGGGATTGTGGTGGTTCGTCCCTCACCCAGTACTGTGGCACGATACAGAAGTATCAAGACCTCCACTGTAGAATACGAAAAACTCCGTGCCAAATGGAACCGTCCGGTGTACACCCGTGATGGTATTCCGATCAAGGTATTTGCCAATATCTCTCTTCCTACCGACGCCAAAGATGCGGCCGACCACGGCGCCGACGGAGTCGGACTGGTTCGAAGTGAGTATTTGCTGTCAAACAGGAAAGATTTTCCGCCCGAGGATGTGCAGACCAAGTATTATCGGAGTATACTGGAGGACACCGGAAAGAAACCGTGCGTGTTCCGGGTCATGGACATAGGTGGGGACAAAATACCGTCATTTTTCAGTATGCCGGCCGAATTCAATCCGTTCATGGGGTGGCGGGCGATCCGCATATTGCTCGAGAGAAGGGATATTTTCGGTCAGCAGGTGACGGCAATAATGAAGGCCGCGCAGGGCAGTGATTACTCGATTATGTTTCCTATGGTCACCACACTTCAGGAGTGGCTCGAAGCAAAATCGTTTGTGTACACGACGGCCGATAAAATGGGGGTTGAGCGTCCGAAACTCGGAGTACTGTTCGAGGTACCCCTTGCCATACTGGAAATGCCATCCTTCATGAAGGAGGTCGATTTCGCCTCTATCGGCACGAATGATCTTCTGCAGTACCTGAGTGCGGCCGATCGAAACAATCCGAAGGTCAACTATCTGTACAATCCAATAGAACCCGCGTTTCTCAAAATCATAAAATCGGCAATCGCAACCTCAAAGGATTCAGGCAAATCGCTGTCGATCTGTGGGGAAATGGCTGGAAGTCCCTTTTATACCGCCCTTCTTCTCGGGTTGGGCCTCGAGCGATTTAGTGTCATGCCGAGAAACATTCCCATCATCAAGGAACTCATATCCAATATCAACCTCAATGAGGCTGAGGAAACGGTTTCTCATATGGAATCGATCGAAAGTACCGAGGCGATGAGCAAATGGCTCAAGAGAGTCAACCGAAAACTAGCCGGTGACCTGCTGCAGAAGCTTTCGATCACGAGTGATGTCTGATACTACTTTTTGAGCGCGGTTCGAAGTCGGCGAGAAAACAGCAGCAGGTGGAACTCGAAACTGTCTGCTACATAATTGGGAGTGTGGCCTCCGGGACGTTCCCAGTAGTTGTGGGCAACACCGAATTCCTCCAGAATTCTGTGGGCTTTGCGATTTCCACCAAGGGCAAAGTCGGACTGGCCGCAATCCAGCACGATAAGATTTCGTGTTCCCCGAAGCACCTCGGCGAGACCGACAAAGGAGTGATTGAGCCATATTTGTCGATTGTTTCGGAACGAGCCTAGAACGGAAGTGATATCCCATTGAGTAGGAAATTCGGTGAGATCCATGATTCCACTGATACTGGATGCGGCACTGAAAACGTCGGGATGCCTTGCTACTATGGTAAGAGCCCCGTGTCCTCCCATGCTCGATCCGAGAATCGCCCGTCCATCTTTGTGGGGTATGGTGCGATACACGCTGTCTATGTACGCGACCGCCTCGACGGCAACAAAGGTTTCATACTTTGATCCGTTTTTCACCGGACTGTCGATGTACCAGGAATTGAAGCCTCCGTCAAGGCCGACTATGAGAAATCCGTACTTGTCGGCGAGTTCTTCGATCGGTAGTATTCTGTTCCAGACGGTATGATCCTGACTGTAGCCGTGAAGAAGATATAATGTGGGGAATTTTGTATTGGACTTTGTGCTGTCGTGGTAAGATTCGGGAATTACCACCGTCGCCTTGATGTCTTTTTCCATCGAAGCGCTTGGGATCGACTCCCGTTGTGATTTTCCCGCGAGAACAGTGCTGAAAAGAACAAGGACAAATCCAACCAATGATCGATACTGCATAGGACCTCTTCCAGAAATCGCATACCGCCCGGGTATAACTCTCGTTGGGTTCCGTTTCCCCGGAAACCCTCTGAGTTCGTATGTATAACGGCATGTACTCGAAAAACATTTTCCGACAACAGTCGGTAGCAATAAAATACGTCCTGCATGCCACCTGGATTTTGCGGTCGGCCGAGAACGGGGTACAATTTTCTCTAAACCAAGGACTCGCGCAAAAATAACTTCACATTCTAGCCCAAGTTTCGCAGTCGAGAGCGAGCATTATGTGTAAGATGTTGTGCG
>CAYFVL010000027.1:0-31292 GCA_964346405.1 uncultured Fibrobacterota bacterium | reverse complement strand
CCGGAAACTCCCGTTCATCGAGTCCCGAATTAACTTCGGGAAGATGAACCCACCGTTTTCGAGGGTTTCCGGACAGGCACTATATAGGAATTTAGCGAAGAAAATTGGTTGTGCGATTTGTTGAGCGATGTCGTGTAACTCCTGTTTCCAAGCTTCCGGACCACCTAACCATGTAGGATTGCTGGAGATTTCGAGCAAATTGGATATTACTAATTTGCCCTTCGCTTTTCTCGTTACCTAACCGTAGTAAAAACGTTCTGCGTTCGGAAGTTCTATTTCTCCGATGAAAGTTTCATGTTGAACAGGAAACGCTTGGAAGAAATCGATTAGATTTGATGTCTTACGGTACATTGGCCTACTCATCTGAGAGTACAACACCGATGTATGAAGTATCCCCAAAAAAACTTGAGTAGATGGGCCTAATAAACCGAAGAATTCTCAAGATCTCGAAATGGATTGTGCCGATCAGTATTCTTGTCTGGCTGATCTCACGGGCCGAACCGGAACAAACCCTCAATGCCATATCTCAGGTCGAGTGGTGGACGGTTCCAGTGATGATGGTCGACGCGCTCGTATTAATGATTATGCAGGGTATTCGCTGGTGGATACTGTTATTGGCATTCATACCGGCACTACGACTTTTTGAAGCACTTGATTATCATTTCCGAGCAACTTTTTACTCAATTGTTCTACCCACGAGTGCTGCTCAGGATGTTGTCCGCGCGGCAATTTTCGCCAAACGATACGACTATGCGGTCGGGGCTGGCGCGGCATGGGTTACTCGGCTTTTTGGATTGCTCGTGCTTGCTGGCATGTCGGCGATCAGTCTCCTGTTGCTTCAAAGCCAAACGATTCCGATTCAGGCAAGGTTTTCGATCATAGTAATCTTCGTGGTGTCCGGATTGCTCCTGGCAATCTCTTTCTCTAAAAAATTGACTCGTCCGATACGCTTCGCTCTCACAAAACTGTTTCCTAAAAAACTCATGCAGATTACTCAACGCATACGTGACGGTGTTTATGCATACCGTGATCGCAAAAAAAATCTTTTTACCGCTCTAGTAGTAACTCTACTTACGCAGATTTTCGCCATCCTGAATGCGGCATTGGTTATACGAGGAATTACGGGAGAATGGTACATTGTAGAAGTATTCGCATTCGTTCCAATAATTGAGATAATTTGCATATCTCTGCCATTCACACCAAATGGCTGGGGGGTCAGAGAAGGCTTGAGTGCATTGATGTTCCGCTATATGGGACGTAGCGAGGAAGAAGTGCTTATCTATGCAGCGTTATCTTCCGCGACGCTTCTCCTAAAGATATTTGGAGGACTTCCCATTGCCGCGGAAACAATCAAAAGCAGGATGCGTATAAAAAGCCCCCCAAAAGCTTGAAAATCCATTCTTCACTTCAACACTCCGGGGCATGATTACTCCTTAACTTGGGAACCACCCTTTTTCCTGAAAGGGAAAGGATTGATTTCATGAAGCCACACACAAGAAATGCTCCCAACCGAATAACTCCGAGTCGAATAGGAAAACGAAAAGTTAATACGTTAGTGAGAAAGTAGCCGCCTCTACCATAGAATTCATAGCGCGCCTGTTTCTCCAACTTATACAATTCCAACGGTGTCAACTCACATAGACATATTGGGTGTTCCCCTTTATGGTAATACCTGATTCTTTTCCAAGCGGTTTTCAAATTGTCCGGGAGAAGGGTATAATTGTAGGTGCCCGGGAACGGTACCATCACAAAAAAATGACATGCATCTGCATTCAACTCCTGAGCAAACTCAATCGTCTTTTTGATAGTCGAGTAGGTGTCGTCCGGATGTCCTAACACAAAATAGGTAGCTGTATTCAGGCCTGCTTTGCGTGCAGCGCAAACGGCACTCATGGCTTGTTCCCTTGTAATGTTCTTCTTAATTTTCTTGAGAACATCATTGTCTCCCGACTCAATTCCAAACTGAACAAGAAAACAGCCTGCTTTCTTCATCTTTTCATACACAGGAAAACCTACTTGATCCACCCTTCCCAGGCACCGCCAGGGAAGCCCTATATTCGAAGTTCGGTATAGGAGCATGAACTCTTCCAGCCATGACTTGTTCGTCACGAAGAGATCGTCTACGAAGTACACCTCATCGATGCCCAGGATTTCTTTCTGAAGCCTGATTTCTTCGACGACTTTCCCCGGGCTTTTCCGTCGGTAACGGCTTCCATGTACAGCTTTATTGCAGAAGGTGCATCGGTAGGGACAGCCACGTGAGGACACGATGATACCAACACGGAAACCATATGCAAACTTGTCTCGAGAATAGCGAAATTCTTTTACTAGATCGTAGGCGGGAAAGGGCAAGGAATCAAGGTCAGCGATATACTCCCGTGCCGAATTCTGTACAATCTCCTTACCGTTACGCCAAACAAGACCGTCGATTTCAGAAAGCCGTGGAACACCAGTTTCGTAATGTCGCAGGTATTCGGACAGAGTTATTTCTCCTTCTCCGAAAACCTCTACATCGATATTCACTTCCTCGCGGAGAGTGGCCCCCGGCAATGCCGATACATGCGGGCCTCCTACTATTATTTTCGTGGTGGGAACGAGTTCCTTAATTTTATTTATGAGGGAGACTGATATTTCGATTTGAGTTGTGTAGAGTGACACTCCGACGACTTCCGGAGAGAATTCTTTCAGCCTCTCTTCGAAAACCGTCCACAAAGCACCCGGAGCCCCTAAATCGTAAAATTTTACATTATGACCCACACTCCTAATGTAAGAAGCAAGGTAAAGCATACCAAGGGGAGGGAAATCGTTGGGATAATCTCCGTTTGAATTAACAAAATAGACTTTCATATCCTCGCTCGACACATTACCTTGGACAGTTTTCCGAGTCGGGTCCGGGTAAGCGGTTTCTTAGGTGACCTTGAGAAATTTTGTCCTGACATGAGCCCAGAATCGCCATTCGGGCGCAAAAGCAAACAGCCGCCTCTTCCACCGTATTTTTTCAGAAAGAAGAAAAGGCAAAACGAAAATACGATATGCTGTTTTCAACAGTCGAGATTTGAGTTTTCGTTCCGCATGTATATCGATAAAATAACGAAACCGAATGATATCTGAAGCAATTGTCGCCTTTCGTAGATAGTTCGGTGGGAGCCAGTTTACCTTTTCGTGCCCGGAACTCATTAAGTAGGTACTCCAGTCCTCCAGTCGTGTTGGAAATTTGTAGCCTCTTGAACTTAACTCATCTGCAATTGGGGTTCCCGGATATGGGGTGAGCAAAAACATTCCGTTCACGACGGTGTTCTCTTTGCCTTCCTCACGAATGCGATCTATAAGGTCTAGAGACGCAAACAAATCCTCCCGGGTTTCTCCGGGGAAACCATACATAAAGCTTATTGGCGAAAGCTTCAGACCAACTCTTCTTGCCTTTTTCACCGAAGACAAAACATCCTTGGGGGTTATCCCCTTTTCAATATATTCAAGAACTCTTATTGATCCGCTTTCAGCCCCGTATCCTAATTGCGAGCAGCCGCTCGTCTTAAGGAGGTTCAAAAATTCTTCATCAAAATGTGAAAAATAATCAAATCGGCAGGCGGTCACCCACTTGATCTTTATTCCACGACGAAGTATTCCTTCACAGATGTCTTTGACGCGCTTCTTATTGACAAAAAAATTATCATCTGTTAAGTGTAAAGCATCCGGGTTGAATCGATTTACTATGTATTCTATATTATCAACAACGTGTTCGGCACACTGCGCTCGAAACTTACTATGATGAAATGTATGGTTAATGCAAAAGCCGCAGCGGTGAGGACAACCCCTGCTGGTATGATAGGTGAAGGTTGTACCGGTCTCGTACTTTGTCAAATCCAACAAGTCATACGGCAGAGTTCCGGCACGATCCAGGTTTACCCATTCACGGTCTGGAGCAGAGGTTATTTCCCCGTCTCCCCTCCTGTAAGTGATTCCTGCGATCCCCTCAACAGTATCGGCATCAACGATTTTTCCAAGCAACTCGGGAAGAGTCACCTCTCCTTCCCCACGGACCACGTAATCGCAAAATGGATGTGCAAGTGTCTCTTCAGGGCGAAGACTGGGATGCGGTCCACCCCACACAATTGGAATCTCGGGCCGCATCGATTTGAGATAGGCTGCGAATGAAATTCCGTACTGGATCTGAGCTCCGGTTAAGGTACTGATTCCAGCACAAAGAATTTTCCGAAGATCGACCGACTTCAGGCATTCTTTATAATCCTGTACTCTCATATCGATTATCACAGGTTCATACCCTGCCAGTGAAATCGACTCGGCAAGCACCAGCAGATTATTCGGAATAAATACCTCACGAAGCCGAGAAGGTATTTCAGCTCTCACAAGAATCACGATCCTTCGTTCACCATTCACAACTGCACCCATTATTTAGTCTTTTCTCCGTAATACTACCCCAATTGAGTCGTGCCCTTTTCCTACCACCTGCAAGATCTGCCTTACGGCTAACAAAGGAGCCATATATATTAAATCAAAAAGATTCCGGTACGGAAAACCAAGGAAGCTCCAACGGAAAGTTTGTACGTATTCCATTCCGAATCTTTGGCAATTCTTCAGTAGCTCGGACTTAGATATTCCTCGTTCAATACCGTATAACCAAGGGCCAAAAAGGGTATAGATTCTCTTGTATAGTTCATATGGTGAATGTAGATTCGGGACGTCGACAAGCAAATATCCGCCCGGCTTCAACAAACGGTACTGCTCTTCAATAAGGCGAGCTGTATTCCGCTTATCGAAATGTTCAAGAAATCCCTGACTGAATACCAGGTCAAATGATTGTGACTTGCAGGGTATTGTATATCCATCCGCCCGGCATAAATCTAGAGTGATATTATCCGTAAAAATGGCTCGCACTTTTCCGGCGTAGGACAAGACCGTAGGGTCAAGATCGACACCAAGACAATTCGCGCCACGCAATGAAAACAAAAGACACTCAATAGAAGTCCCACATGCCACCTCCAAAAACGTCTTCCCCTTAAACTCGGACTTGAACAGTTGTTCGACAGTATTGTAGACAACTTTTCTTTGAATGGCATGTTTGGAAATTCGCCTGAGAACATCTTGCGGCGAAGTGCCGAGCTTACCGAACACCATTCCCCACGGGTTTTTATTCTGTTCCATAAATTGATATCAATTCTCTGCCAAAAGCCGCCCAACTCAGGTCATCGCAGGCAGTTCGAATTTGTCTACGAAACTTCCGTCCAAGTCTTTGGTCAAACCACATTCTTTTTACGGCGCCCCGCATAGCATCGCTGTCCCCCACCGGAACCAATAATCCTCCTCCATGCAGTCTATTGAATTCAACAAACGCCGCGAGCTTCGTCCCTATATAAGGTAATCCATGCCCGACAGAGGTCAAAAGAGCGCCGCTCTGGGTTATATATCGATACGGGAAAACTGCAAATGATGCAGTAGAAAGTATTTCAGTAGCCACGCTGTCCGACACATATCCATGAAAACACACACGGTCTCCAAACCCCATCGACTGAGCTCGGCGCTTAAGTTTCTTGAAATAATCCTCGCATCCATGAGCTGCGGGCCCTACAATGTCGACCTTTAACTGCGAAGGCAGTCTCTCCATAGCTTCAAGAAGCGTCTCGATACCTTTTTTGGGGGTAATCCGCCCGAAAACCACTGCTCGGTTTATATCTTTCTGCCGGGAAAACGCCTCTGGTGCTTGAAAAACCGGATGCTCAAGCACTTTGATTTTATCGAAACCCACACCCAATTTTAGTATTTCTTCTTTGTGTTGAGACGTATGGACTGTAATGTAGTCTGCGCGCAGATGGATCACCTTTTCATACAAGTAGTAAAGCTTGCGGAGACTTGTTGGCAGATGTTTGGCGTATGTAGAAGGCATTTCATGTGAAGTAATAACTAGTCTCTGCCGCGACCTTTTCAGTAGGCAAAAAAATAAAAAAAACGGGCCGGCACCTGTAGGTGTATACTGTACATGGATATTTGGAGAACGAAATCGTTTGATTGATAGCCAGCAAAAAGTCGACCAAGGATTCCGAAGAAAAAATATGCGCGTTGTGTGCACGACTATTTTTTGTCCCTCAAGCGCATCGACTAAAAACCGTATGTATTTGGATATGCCGTCTCCCGGAGTTGGATAAGTGCCAACGATTTCCACCTCGACATTCCCATACTTCATTTGATTGGCTTTTGCAGACATTTCTCTCAATCCATAGCGTATTTTACAAACAGCAGAGGAAAATACATGAAGGAATCCGTACCATGCGAATGCAACCCCGAAAAACAAAAGCCGTTTTTCTCGACCGGGACGGCATTATCAACGAAGATAGCGAATACGCCCACCTTCCCGAACACATTGTATTCCTCCCCGGCATTTTCGAACTCTGCCGGACCGCCCGTGAAAAGGGCTTTCTTATACTTGTAGTCACAAACCAGTCCGGAATTGCGCGTGGCTATTTCACGGAATACGATGTCAACCGACTTCATAGTTGGATGAGAGAACAATTCCGATCCAGAGAAGCAGATATCGACGATTTCTTCTACTGTCCATACCATGAAAAAGGATCGATCCCGCAATACACCAAAAAGTCGGACTGCCGTAAGCCCGAACCCGGCATGATCCTGGAAGCCGCCCGCAAATGGAATATAGACCTGGGCAAAAGCTACATGATCGGCGACAAACCGTCAGATCGAATCAACCACCCGATACTACGAAGTTTCATCATAAAGAGCTGCTACACCCCGACCGACTACGACTTCGAATCACTCGACGAAGTCCGTCGTTTTCTCGAACGAACTACCACAAATCCCCAGTAAAGCAACAGAAAGCCCAATAAGGGAAACGTTACGGCCGAAGCTTTGGCTAAATACAAAGAGTTCGGAACCATCTCGATCGTGTGCCGACCGGCGTCTATGTCGATTGCCATCCATGCGCCGTCCGCCCGATAATACGGCACTTTGACCCCGTCCAGTCTGATCTCCCAGCCGGGATAGTAAACCTCCGAAATCCTCAGAAAACCGGCCATCTCAACTTCGACAGTCGCTCTTCGATAGTTCGGTGTATACTGTTCCCACTCTATGTTGGCTTGCGGCGGGGTTGGATTCAGACTATCCTGAATCCACGGTTTCGGCTTAGTCCGCGGTTCCTCTGCCAGTGCGACCGTCGTGCGGATGTCATATTCTTTAGCCCGAAGAGAAGCAATCGCTTCTTCCTCGGTCATAACGAGGAAATTCGGTACAAACGAAACTCTTCCCAATGTCTCTTCATTCCGTATCTTTACATACCCACTCTGGTTGGCGGTGATAAGATACCGAACGTTCGCGATATCGAGGAAGTTGTTGCCTTCGCGCATATTGCTTGGGACAAGATAGGCCTGCCCCCCTTCTCCGGTAGCAATGATGTCCTGGAGGTAATTTGTTCCTCTTTGATCTCCACGAAATGCGCGATACCATGTCATTTCGTTATCGTGGAATCCGCCCACTTGCTCCAATCCATGAACTCCGCCACCACCTTTTGGTTCTGTTCCGGGAATGAAATATACCCTGAATGGTTCGTTGGCCATTTCTTGCTCAATTCCCTTCAAAGTCGGCTCGGTGTAAAAATACGGCCGTGGACTGGTTACTTGAATGAACTGACGGTTCACCCGATAGGTGTCTATTAACGTTATTGCCAAGACAGTCAGGAGAAATACCCACTTGCCGGTCGATCTATTGATGACAGCCCAGAGCGCGCTGAGAGCCGCCAAGGCAAAAAACCACCAGAGCCAAAGCATGGGAACAAAGTTTTTGCTGAAATTCGCTTCGAAAACGGATTGTTTTCGTGGGTCGGCAAATGTATCGACTAACGCTCCCATCAATCCGGCCACAAAACCTTTCATCGAGAAAAGCAGCGCAAGTCCGGTAAACACTCCCCCCGTGATCAAAAGGCCCTTTTTCCACTTGGCCGACTTCCGATCGTTAAGTGAAGAGAACTCCCCTCGAGCGATGTCCATTAAAAACCACGATGCAAGAAGAACAACCGAAAAGGCATACCAGAACATCATCATACTAGCGGCACGCATTTTCTTGACCATCGGAACGAAATAGTACCCTACAGAAAAGACTGGGGTATGAACGCCCAATGAAAAAAGAACCGCAAGACCCCCGATAGCCGCCCAGAAGATTCGCCATGGTTTCGGCTTGTAGACAACAGCCATAACGGCAAGCAGAAGCGCCATGGCGCCTGCATATTCCGTATTCAGCTTGAAGGGATTCTCGCTCCAATAGTACTCGAGCCAATTACCAAACTCGGGAACCCAGAGAGAAAAGACCTCCGGCCAGTGCAAAGACCAGGAAGCCGCAAATTCAAAACCCCGATCCACTCCCCGAACGGAAAATGCCTCTCTCACAAATTGATAGACCGGATAAAGTTGCACGGCCGAAAGCCCTATTCCCACCGCGACGGCAACCCAGAACCAACCCATTAAGGGAAAGAGTGCCCGAGGATTTCGTTCTTTCTTCCATTGAAGAGTGAGCGCAAAGACCCAATAGAAAAACAAACCCCAAAGCATGAAATAGGTCATTTGTACATGAGACGTCAAAAGAGATGCTGCTATACCCAAACCCAGAAGGCTCGCATTCATAAAAGATGGTGACCCGGTCAGTGCTTTCATTCGCCAGACCACGAATGGAAGCCACGCGATTACAAACATTTTTGCGTCATGCCCCGGATAAACATGCGAAACGAACTCCGGATTCAGCATGTAAAAAATCCCCCCTAGAAGGGATATCGGTTTTGATGCCCCGAATCCCTTGTGGAGCATTAAATAGAACATGATTCCGGCAAGCAAAACATGAACTACCAGTTTGAATCCCAGCGCGCGATGGATTGGAAAAATTGCCTGCAAAAGTAGCGAGGGGGGATACATCGCATCACCCGCGGAAGCATCGATGGAAGGCATACCGCCGAGTCGTGATTTGAGCCACATAGGAATCTGCCCGTGCTCAACAACTGCATTCCTGTATAAAACCCGCCAATCCAATCCCCCAATCTGATCGGAACTTACAAGCATCTTGTTCGAAAACAGAAAAGGAGCAAAAAGAATGATGACTATGACCGCCATGATTCCCATATGGGTAATATGGCGGTCCCAGAATGTTGCGGACCTTTCACCAGAATCCTGAACCGGCTTCTCGCTTACCGCTGTCGATGTTTTTTTCTCGACCGACTTTTGCTCCTTTTTCGAGCTCACGTATAACCCCCGACAATAAGGCTGAAACGCAACGTGGAGAAAGTTGCGGTAAACAGAACAAGAATATTACGATTTGTAATAGCGGCCTATGAAAGCCGAAACCGTCGCGCAACAATCAAAGATGGACACAAAATACATGAAACGGGCCATTTCGGCAATTGTTTTGACGATTTTTCTCCTAACGGCGAAGTGCGGAGAGGAAAGTCCTCATCACGATACAAGGCATACGGACACTGATTCTATTCTATTTACCCCGGCAGGCCATCGAAGAACAATACCAATTTTTACCGAGAACACGTTTAATGCCATTGTGGAACTCGAAAAAGCCCTCACCGACTCCCCCGAAAACCAGAAAAGCAGGGAGAAGCTGCAACACTACTGTCTGGATACAGTAACCGGCTCTTTTCTGGTTGTTGGAAACGGAACCGCAAATCCTGAGCACCCCCCCTCAGCAAGAGATTTGGGCCGGAGAAGAGCAGCTATTTATTCGGGAGAACGATGGGCTCTGTATCATAAGGCCTGGAATTCCGGTAGAAGAATTCCTTTTGGGGAAGAAATCTTTGGCAAAGTGATGTACAGCAAGGTTCTCATGGAAAAGGTCGAATCCGAAACCCTGTGGGTACTGCTGCATGTTCCGATCGGGAGTGTTGTCCTCGAGAGCCCTGCCCCAAACTGAAATGTACCAACGAACCAGTTCCATTTCTGCATCCGGGGACTCGACATCGCCGGCTAATTAGGTTAGAGAGTCCCGCCAAGAACAATATTGTCGATCAGCCGCGTCCCGGTTTCATCGGTTCGACATGCGACCGCCAGAAGGCCGGATACCACTTCGGTATGAACGGATCGAAGCGTGTCCGGATCCGCCAATGCGACGTACTCCGGACGTATTACCGAAAACCGTTTGAATTCCCCGGTTACCACCTCTCTCAACCGATCAGCATCCTTCTCCCCCCCTACAAACAGATCCGCGGCGCGCGAAAGTCCCTCATAGATGATTGGTGCTTCCTTCCGTTCCTGCTTACTCAGATATCGGTTTCGGGAGCTTAACGCGAGCCCGTCCGGCTCCCTGACCGTGGGGCCCACGAGGATACGGTAGTGCATATTCAGATCCGCAATCATTTTGCGGACAACAATCACCTGCTGAGCATCCTTCTGTCCAAATACCGTGACATCCGGGGAAATGACATTCAGGAGTTTTGTGACGATCGTCGTCACCCCTCGGAAATGCGTCGGACGAGCCTCTCCCTCGAGCACTCGGGTTAATCCCTCAACCGTGACGAATGTGCCCTCCGGCGAGGGGTACATCTGTTCGGCCGAGGGCGCGAAAACGAAATCACAACCATCCTTCTCAGCCGATGCGCAATCAGCCTCCAGATCACGGGGATATCGCTCAAGATCCTCATTTGGTCCAAACTGAGCAGGATTCACGAAAACGCTCATCACGACCTCGTCGGCTTCGTCTCGCGCGACCCTCAAAAGGGACAAATGCCCCTCATGTAATGCTCCCATCGTCGGCACGAATCCTATTCTTCTTCCCGCACGATGCAGCGACAAACTGAGATTTCTCATTTCCATTACGCTCTTTATGACTCTCATGGGTTTCTCCCCTCTGGACCCCGTCGCCCCCCCATTGGGTGGAAGTAGTGACTCCCAGATTTCGTCACCGCCATCTCATTGACGATTTCCTCGAAATCCGAGGGCCTGTGCACAAAATCAATATCATTCGTGTTCACGATAAGAAGCGGAGAATCGGAATAATGGAAAAAAAACTGATTATAGGTTTCATTTAGTTGTGCAATGTACTCTTCGTCCATGTTGATCTCATAAGGGCGCCCCCGCTTCTCAATACGTTTCATCAGCACCTCGGTGGATGCCTGCAAATAGACAACGAAATCCGGTTTGGGAACATCCTTTTGCAGTATCCCTTCGACGGTCTGATACAGGGCCAATTCATTTTCATCCAGATTGGCTGAGGCGAATATCCTGTCCTTGTCGAACATGTAGTCGGCGATGGTGATTGTATGAAAAAGGTCCTGCTGAAGAAATTCTTCAGTGAGCTGCCGATAACGGGAGAGCAGAAACCATAATTGCGTCTGAAAAGCAAAAGACGTCCGATTCCGGTAAAATCGTGATAGAAAGGGATTTTCCTCCGCCTGTTCAAAAACAGTCCGGCCGTTAACTCTTTCAGAAAGCATCTTTACCAGAGAGGTTTTTCCCGCTCCAATAACACCTTCAATGCAGATATAGTTCATTTCATTCAGATCAAAGACTTCTGTACCCTTCACAATACCGGCCTTTCCTTTTTCCGGGGGTATAAAAGCACATTCTTTATTTCAGCGGTCTCGGGACACCGAGATACCTGCGGAATCCCCGGCGAACTCCCGGGGTCGCCTCCGGAATAAGATAGTTACTGCACTCTTTTTCGTCGCCGGGATTTACTCGAATTCCGACAAACAGGATTCCAGATGTGGATAGTCCGATTCTTTAACCACGCGCATCGACTGAGTTCTAACGCTTTCAGACATATCTCGCACCATTGTGGAGAAGGGAACTTTTTCTTCCGGATGGATAAACCCCGGGGCTATCGCCGCTACTCCCTCAATACAAAATTTCCGTCTGGGAATCGCGGGGTGAGGAATTTTCAGATCCCTTTCGTGCACCATTCGATTGCCGAAGAGAAGAATGTCTACATCGGCCCGACGGGATATGATCCCGGGCCCCCGAACTCGACCACAGCGGCGTTCTATATCTAAACAGGCGTTCAGCAACTCATACGGTGCACCGTCAAATATACCAGAAACAACGCAATTAAGAAAAGTCGGTATCTCCGATTCAACATCTACGGCGGAGGTTTCCATTAAAGGCGAATGCTTCAACGGACTCCTCAGGAGATCGCGAACGAGGCACAACATGCGTTTCATGTGCTCAGGCCTGTTCCCCAGATTGGTTCCCAAACTGAGGAAAGCAACGTTTTCCGCTTTTCTCATGGTGAAATTCGCCCTGTTCAGCATTCGAGGCTCTTGCTAACCCCGCCTGAAGTGAACGGCCTCGACAGGTGCAATGCCGGATAATTGTGCTTCAATGTCTCGGCGTTTCCCTACCACTACCATAGTGAAATGATCGCAGGCGAAATCATTACAGAGAAATGCATTCACCTCGTCGGTGGAGACTCCATACACGAGTTCATCAAATTTCTCTATATATTCATTATTTCGCTCGTTGAAACGCAACCAGAGTATCTTATCCATCACATTGCCGACACCCTCAAGCTCAAAAGCCGTATGCCCAATGAAGAACTTCTTTGCGCCCTCAAGTTCCGCCTCGGTAATCCCGTTTCTGACGAACTCCCGGTACTCTTCCAGAATGTTCTCAAGCACCTCCCCCGCTCCTTCGCTTCGAGTAGTAGTTGAAATGCTGAAAACGCCCCTATTGGTCAAAAATTGTGGCTGTGATGAGATTCCGTACGTTTTCCCGCTGCTTGTTCGGATTCTACTCATAAGGCGTGACGAAAAGTGACCACCGCCAAAACTGTAATTTGCCAGAGAAAGTTTCAGTTTTCCCGGGTTTTTCTCCCCAATTGTGGGATGTCCGATCATCAGAGTTGCCTGAGAGAGATCCGGTTTATCTATAAGATGAATTACTTTCGAAGAAATTCCGGCGCGGTCGATAGATGCCCGGCCGGTCGATGCACTCGACGGGTTCCAGGAAGCCAACCGCGATTCCCACTCCGAATAGAATTTATCGGAATCATATTCTCCCCCGATTAACAGGGTAGCGTCTTTGGGGGATATGTGATCCGCAACGAACCGTCGTACGGATTCATGCCGTATCGCCTTTACACTTCGCGGTCCCGCCGCACGTCCCCAAGGGTCTTCAGACCCGAATAGCGCCGAATGAAATTTTCGACCGGCAATCGCCCCCGGATCGGAGAGCTCGGCCTGCAAACCGGTCATATATTCACGTTTCAGACGATTCAATTCGTCTTCCGCAAGCCCGGGGTTACATACCATTTCCCAAAACAAGCGGAAAACCTCACCGATCGACCTGCTCAGCATCCTGACACCGAAAACGGTGAACTCTTCGTGGACATCGACATACACCGACGCTCCCTCCTGTTCAAGTGCCTGAGCAAATTCGTCTGCCGAACAGGATGCCGGTCCTTTCTGCATAAGCGCAGAGGCCAGTTGAGCAGTGCCCTCCAATCCTTCCGGATCGTGCAGACTTCCCACCGGTATCTGAAGGGCCGCCATGACCAGAGGCTGTTCATGATCGGTGATTCGTATTACTCTCAGCCCGTTCGACAACACGGATTCCCGCATGGGCGGAAATGCGAAATGGAGTTTCATGTTTTCTTTCCGGGAAATAGTCTTCTGAAGAGTCCAAGCGCAAGAATTGTAGGTTTCACGCGTTTGGGTTTCAGGTGCAGAGCATATCGACTGTCTTCATTCCAAAACAATCGGGCCGCCGCGGTCAACGACTCACGGTCCAACTGCTCCAGAACCTCTAATCGACGAACCCACAGCCGATAGTCTCCATCTACGGTTTCCGCGTATCCGAGCCGTCGACATACATTCTCCGCCGAATACGATTCCTGAAGACGGCCAACCAGCGCCGCGTTCTTTGTCTTCTGAAATTCTTCTTCAGATATGCCGTCGCGACGCACAATGTCGATCTGTTTTTTCAAAGCTTCATCGACCCGTCGAACCGGAATATCCGGGGTGAAGGCCGCAAAAAACAAAGAAATACCGGATAACCTGAGCAGGTGATTCATTCCCCCCGCCATCACGGCGACCGATTCTTTCCGAACGATCTCCCGATGCAACCGAGCGGTTTCTCCCATTGAAACCGCTGTCTGTAGTATCTCCAGAGCAAGTGCATTCGGGTCTGAGGAACTCGTTGCGGGATATCCGGTGATCAGCATGGGAACGTCGAATTCCACCTTGTTGGTCATCCATACAGACCGCGCTTTCTGATTGGCTTCCGAAAGCGAGGGACGGCCTTCCTCCCGGGAGAGTTCTCTTCCGGGGATAGCCCCAAACCACTTTTCAACGGACGAGAAGACTTGATCATCAGACCGGATATCACCGACAATTACCATGACGGCATTGTCGGGAGTATACCACCGGTCACGGTATTTGCGGCAATCGTCGGTGGTGATTCCGTGAATACTTTCAAGATCTCCGAGCGGGCTCACCTCGTAGGGCTGCCCGCGATAGAAAACAGACCGAAACTCCAGAAATGCCTTGGCGGGCGGATTGTTCATGTAAGTGTGAAATTCCTCCACCACTACTCGCCGTTCGGTCTCCAGAATCCCGGAATCGAACGTGAGCGATTTCATGCGATCCGCCTCCAACCGCAGTACCAGGTCAAGGTGCTCCGACGGAACGGCATTCAGGAAAGCGGTGATATCTTCGGCGGTAAACGCGTTGCAGTTTCCGCCCACCTCGTTTATCTTTCGAGCGTGCTCCTCAGGGCCGACATTCTCGCTTCCTCGGAACATCATGTGCTCCACGAAATGCGAAATACCGCGAATTCCGGGATGCTCGTTCGCGCTTCCGGTTCGATACCACACCTGCACGGCAACAACTGGTGCGCCGGTTTTCCTGAGGCATATCACCTTCAGCCCATTGTCCAGAATCTTTTCAGCAATCCGGTCAACCGTTACCATGTGCATCCTTTGCCTATTGTGATCCGGGACCACCGTTTTTCTTGTGCACTGAGGACCGGATGGTATCTCCGAACCGATCCAAAATAGTATGCAGCAAATCTTCCCCCCACTCCGATTCACGCGTTGAATCCATTCGACCAAGCAAACGGCCTTGCGGCGATAGTATGCGGAATTTACGAGGGTCATGTCCTCTTTTTTTCCAAGCGACTAAATTTTCGAGGCGCGATTGATTCCCGGTCGGAGCCTCGACATCTTCCCTTTTGAGCAGCCCCAATGCATTGAGCAACTGAATTAAAGCTATTTCGCTCCGAGGATCATCCGTGGAAGAGCAATGTGAGGCGATCACCCCGCGAACGACGGAATCCCGACGCCAATCCAGGAGGTGGCATTCAATGTTCGGGAAACGGTTTTGGAGCCTTTTTACGACTGAAGAAAACTGCTCCGGAATCGGCCACACCGAACGAACTACAAAAAAATGGGTGAAGCCTTGCAAGGCCCACCCTTTGATCAGATCCCCCACCATCGTTTCCCAATGGCGAATATGCAATCCGACACACCCTCCGAACTCTTGAAAACAGATACCCTGGGCAAATGGGAGGAGTGGTGCCGATACAACCTGATGTTCCAGAGACAGCAGATCGGCAATGGCGAGACTACACTGCATTTCCGCGCCTACCGGGATGTTTCCCAGTGGAGCGGGCCCGGATACCGGCAGGAGCAGCGCTGGAAATCGCTCGATATGTTCTTCTATCCGACGAAATTCCATCAGCTCAAGCTGATAAGGAGACTGAGGGATGTATCGCTTCATCCGACGACCTTGTCGGCTATAACCCAAGCAGAGCGGTTCACTCGCAAAAAATCGCTCGCCCTGGGTATAAAAAAAAGGGTTCCCTGGTCAAGAACCCCTAAGCTAATCAATAAATTATATCGGAGTGAGAGGATTTGAACCTCCGACTTCTTCGTCCCGAACGAAGCGCGCTACCAGGCTGCGCCACACTCCGAATGATTTCAGCACAGGCTACAAAGATACGTTTTGCACTGTACGATATCAAGAGAAAATTTATTTCCGCACTCACCTGTGTTCCTCGACATGTTCTATGGAAACTCTGTCGATCAGAGCCCCGAGTTCGGCCAGTTTTTCACCCGCATTGTCGATTACCAGGGGAATATATCCTTCCACCGCGGGAAACCTTCCCAGTGCCGGGTCGCAGAAAAGCGGTTCGTTTCCGGAGATCTGGACCCAGGCATGGTAGAGATATCCCCTTTTCGCGGCAATGTAGACAAGCCCATACACAATTTCGGCTTCGATTCCCGCTGCACGCAACAAAGCACCAAGCAGCGCTGCATGCTCACCGCAGTCTCCAAATCCCGCCTCAAGAGTTGCCAAAGCGCTTGAGAAGGTCGCGACATTTCGTTTTTCTATTTTTTCGTAGACAAATCGATTGATTGTCCTGATCTTCTCACATCGGTCCGTCACCGAATCAATCAGTTCCTTGGCCAGGTTTCTGATTCGATCGTTGGCAGACTGCATAACGGGTGTTGATACTATTCTTAGCGAATCGACGAACTGTGAGAATACGGATTTTGAGCATTGGTTCGCCGGAGACTTGAGGATGTAGGCATCTCCTTCCTTTCGGTAGAATAAATGTACCGATCCCGAAAGCTGTTCTCCGTCGGATGTTCGAAGCAATACTTTCTGGTTTTTCCGAGGAGCTGATTCCATCGAAATGCTGTACAACTCGGCAAGTGCCTTCAACGAACCCTTGTCGGTTGGCGCGTTGTTTACTCCCTCAACACCTGTTCTTCGAGCCGTATAGAGGGATGCGATTTCCTGGACCAGAGTTCTACCCAGAGTATCCACTTCCCACCTCTCGTCTCTACGAATCGCGCTGTCTCGATTCAGAAAAACATATCGCCCGGGGTTCTCCGGTCCGGGAACGGCAATGCATTCAGTCTGAACTACCACAGGAGTCGCGGAAACGAGGTCAAAGGTCGTGTCCCGCCATACCATGCCGATTTCCACGGATTTGTTCAGAATTGCCGTCTGAATAAGAAATTCGGTCCTCAAGTGGTCCGTAACGGTTCCAATTTTGCGACTGTGTGGAATTCCAGCCGTTGAGACCGTCAATCGGCAGCTATCCGGTTCCGAGCAATCCAGCTTCCACAAAGTTGTGCCGCCCGAACCGGAGAGTTTCTGCTCGGCGCGGGTAAGATCTCCTCGCAGATCAAATTCTCGATGCTCATGCACAATCATTTCCGAAGATCCACCGATGACGGTGAATTCCAGATCGGTAATGATTCGACCGATACCTGAATCCACCCGGCATCGATACAGTTGTCGGCCCACCCTTTGTCCCCGCATATACAGATCGAAGGTGTCACGGGTCGCCATCGATTCCCAGTTCAGCCGCTTGCGAGGGATACCCGTTGAAGATTCCGAATTTCCACGGGCTCCCCAAAACATCACAACCACACAGAATGGTAAGAGACCAACGATTTTGCTTCTGCTGAAAAACTTCATACAAGCGCAACTATTGAGTAGTATACTCTGACGTACGACTGCGATACTCATCGAGCGACACTCCGGCCAACCGCCGGAAAACGTTCTCGAACTCTTGAGGATCGGATATCCCCACGGATCGAGACAACTCATCCACTGTGACGGCAGGTTCCTTGTTCAGAGTTTTCCGAGCCCGATTCATCCTTACGTGAGATAAGAATTCCTCGACTCTCATTCCCATCTCCCGCTGAAAAAGCGCCTCCATAAAAGCTGGTCCGGTTACAAGTGATCGACAGAGTGATTCGAGGTTCAAATTGGGATCATCGAAATATCTCTCCATATGCTTGCATGCGCGCTGTACCTCCTTATCCATTACCGACAGGCGGGTAGTGGTCATGAATCGTCGTTCGTCTTCTCGTCTGCGGAAGAACATGATGGTAAAGAGGATTACGGCAAACGATACAATCAGAATGCCTATTTTCCACGCGTTCGCAAGTAAAAAGACGATTGGAGGGAGATTTCCGATAAACGAAAATCCACGTCTCAGAAGAGCGCCCGTACGCACCAACCACATGGGTTCGTTGGATTGCAATTTCGAAGAAAAGGACTCAAAGGATACGCCTTCGCTTCTCTCCAGGAGGGGTCCCTCCTTAGACACAGAATCCTCAATCTTTTCTTCAAGATGTAGTGTCGGATCTTCCGTCTGCTCGATATCTGAAGCAAAAACAGCACTATCCAACCCGCCGGAGTCGGACACGCCCGGTGAATCCAAGCGGATTTCGTCCCGATGTACAAGGGAATCGTTGCTCCACCCCGAGTCTGTTTCCGCACTCTGTACGATGGAATCCCGAGAGGAAACGGGGTCCTCTTCGAAATGAAGTGTGTCTGCACGAGAAGCAGGGTTGCCTGAAATAATAAAGAAAACGAAAAAGAAAATTGCAGGTCGGCTGAACGGTTTCATTTAAGTCTCTTCCAGATATCGATCCATTTGCTCCTGTAACATAGAACCATAATTGGCTCCCAGAGCTCGTACCTTTGATCGAAGTCGCGTACAGAACCGAGCGGCCTCGAGAAAATCCCGATTTCTCATGGACTGTAGTAACGCCTCCAACGAACTCTCATTTAAAATCTCGTTTGTTGAGATCTCAAAATGCAACTTTTCATTTTCTTTTATCCGCTCGAGCGCATCTCGAACGATCTGCATAACCTCTGCATGTACCACCTGATCGAAGCTGTCTTCGAGTATAGTAACCGCCCGGGCGACCTGTTCACGTAGAAAACGACTGTTGTAGACGTAGTGACGTTCGTTTTTGTAGGCTTTGGCGTCATAGTAGTATTCACCTATTACTCTGCCGCGTGTAGTTCGTACAACGGATTTGGGATACGAAATCTCAACGGCAGCTTCATCCCGGGGCGCCAACCTTTCAGTGAAATCCCCGAAATCTTCCTGTGGTTCGGATAAACCGACTGTATCTTCGGCTTGGGCTTCGGGCATTTCCGCGGACTTCTCGGAAGGTTCGGATGTCTCAATATCATTGCCGCTCTCGGCCTTCTCAACCTGCACATCTATTTCTTCAGCCGCAGCATTTTCCACTGGTTTGCACTGTAAGCCGTCGGGGGTTTGATGCTCATTTCCCGAATTCTCTTCGTAGCCGCCAGTCAGTGCATCATGGGAAAGAATGATCTCGTACAGACCGTTAATCACTTCATTTGCGTTCGACTCAAGCTCTTTGCGCACCTGAACCTCAATCAGCGTAAGCTCCTGTTCTTTTGTCTTCAGTTGATCGAGTTTGAGGCTGAGCTGCTCCAGTTCTCGACTGCAGTCGGTGATTTCCTGTTTTACCGTCGCAATTTCGGAATCACGGCGTCTCTTGTCCTCGAGCAGAGAACGAGAATCCGTACCGACCTTGTGAATGCTTTCTTCGCGAGCCCGGAGTATATCGACTTTTTCCTGGTAATGCTGGATCAACATATCAATAGTCGCGGTATCGACATCGTCCTGAATATTTTTCTTCAGAGACCAGAGTCGATCCAGCGCACTCTTCGCATTTTCTTTTTCACTCTCCACGAGTGACTCGGCTATGTCGTACATGGTTTCCGATACCTTCGATGCGCGGGCGTCGAGGAGTATGGAGTACAGGCGATTTGAATCTGTAGACCCACCCGCAAAATCGACCATCGATTCGGCTTCAGTTCTCTCAACTTGCTTCATTACCATCCTCCAGGTTCTACCATTATACTGCGACGGTTTTTATATTCATTTCTTGTATCGCGCAACCCAAAGCCTCCCGATCAACCCACGGCCTTGCCTCAACGTCTCCGTATGATACGGGAACGTGAAACAGGATTATCAAGCTTGGCAGGTGCCCGACGCCTCAACTACACGTTTTCTATTTGCGTCGTCTCCGGCGACTCCCGCCGGGTCAGATCACGGCACATTTGCTGCAGACCCGGTTCTTCGCACAACAACTCAAATTCCGCAAACCCGTTATCCAGGGCATTGATAAAATGTTCTCGGGCGTGTTTTTCCTCCCCAAGATGGATTTCAGCACGTGCCAGCATATACCAGGCATCAAAGCATTCTGGGTCTCCCCGCAAATAAGATTCGGTCGACTTTTGCACTTCGTCCCATCGCCCTCCCGCACAAAGAAGATTCCAGCGAAGTCGCCGGGTTTTCATTCCATCCTCGGGTAGCACTTGTAGGCGTTTTTCGGCTTTTTCGACATTTCCCTTCGCAAGCTCATACTCTATTAGACAGCGTTGCACATGTTCAGTCGAATTGGAAAGGCCGGACAACCGATGATAGAGTTCTTCCGCGATCTTCGAATTTTCACCGTCACGGAGACCGGCAAGCATTCTCTCGGCCGTAATGCCGGGTTCACTTCTATTGAGCCTTTCAGACAGCGACAGTACATTTTTCAAAAGTCCATATTGACGGAGCCGCCGAAGCGTCTCCAGAGTCTCAGCTATGGTATTACCGTCCAAGCGATGGAGGATTGCATTTGTGGACCGCACATACGATCCGAGATCGCCTTTCATGAGGGAAAGCGACCGCAACCCCATCCACCCGGATGGGTCTTTGGGAGCAAGCTTTACCGCTCGAAGGTAGTAGTCCTTTGCGTCTTCGTAGTTTCCCTGTTTGGAGCATACGGAAGCGATGTTTATGTACAGACCTGCATCGGTTTTGTCGTATTGTAGTGCTTTGTGGTAACATTCCTGAGCCTTGTCGTATTCCCGTCGAAGCTCATGCACATAGCCAAGATTTTTGAGCGCTGAGGGAAACTCAGGTTGGTATCTAAGGGCTCTCTCATATGCACCCGCGGCTTCATAATATCGGTCCGTTCTACGGTAGGCATTGCCCAGATTGTACCAGGCATCGCTGAAATCCGGACGAGCATCGCAAGCTTTTTGAAAATATGCAACGGCGGAATCAAGCATCCCAACCCGGTCAAAATAGTTACCCATGTTCATCAGTGCACCGCAATTGTTCGGCTCCAGCTCGAGCACTTTCCTGAAAGCCGATTTCGCCTCGTCATTTTTCTCAAGCATCAATAACACTATGCCGAGGTTGTTCCATCCTTCTAAACGATTGGGCTTGAGTTGGGTAAGAGTCTCGAATAATTCGCGTGCTTTGTCATGTTTGCCGCAACAATAGCACAGATTACCATACGACAGCAGAAGAGAGAACTCTTTCCGTTCTCGCTCGAACAGCTTTTCGTACACTTCGAGTGCCTCATTGAACCAGCCAAGATCTACGTAGCATTCCGCCAATCCGACGCCAACATTGTGATCCAGGGGATTGCGCTCGAATTCCTCTCGAAGCCGATCTAAATTTTCCGTATGCTGCTCCATGTGTCACCTTCATTCCCGGGACCGATTTCCAGAAGACCGGTTTACGTTTCTGATCAAGAGATGTTATTCACGGCAAATGCAACGTACTCAAAACCGACCCGTTTCCGCCCACCGCTTTACGGCAGCGCGGATCAGTCAATCGGAACAGCCTTGACTTTTAGGCTGTACACTGCACTCAACAAATCCGCGATGTATTGTCGATTGGGGTATTTCCTGTCGGCGGACCAATTTCCGCGCACAACAATATCGGACCATGCCGACAAATAGACGTTTCGTACTTTGTCAAAGCCGGACTGAGAGGGAAGCACGGTTTTCCGATTCTCCATAAGTTGCTCAAAAGAAACCGCATAGATATTGGATATCCACCCCCCACCAAAGAGCATCGACATATCCGAGAGGATGTCTTTTCTCACCGGTATCATGCCGAAGCGTCCACAGCCCTGAATCTGGTTCTTCGTGCTGGTAATATGACGAGCCAATTTGTACGAAGTCCGCGGATCGGGAGAATCTGCCGGAATTCCCCACCACCACCCTCCGGTGGTAACAGCCGACGACCCGATTCGGATGATATTCCCATGAGAATCAAGGTCGACAGAACAACCGGCAGGCATTGTTGCTACCCCCATGTCGTCGGGATCGGGAAGGTAGCCGCTCAGTCCGTCTCTCCCGGTTCCGTGAATGAAAAAACAATCTAGCTGAGTCATGAAGGACAGGTAAACGTCATCAGAGCCAAACCCCTCCCATACACCGGTACCGCTCCATTGCTCTTCCCACATGCGATGATTGTAAATTTCCGACGCAGCGTAAATTGCCTCCCAGAAAAACGCGTCTATAACGGCCTCCCCGTCTATGCCGACGACATCTTCACCGTTTCCACCACATTGATACACACGATCGATGACGCGCAATGCAGTGCCGGAGTATTCCTTCCCCCTATGCGCCACTCGTGGTGATACGCGCCCGTTCTGTGGTGTATGAGCCCATACCCACCCCACGACAAACACATCGAAGAAGTCCCACTCGTTTGGATCGTTTTCTAAACGATAGGTAGCCGGAAGCCCTCGTTCGTTGTATCTGCGTAATTCATTTTCGATGTCGGCTCGATGATCTTTCCACAACGTAACGGCTTCCGCAACCTTACTGATGCGATATACCAGTATTCTGGTTTCGAATTTGCGTGGGACATAGTATTGGTTTCCGTCAAACTGCCCCAGAGAAGTCAGCAAGTATGTATCTTTGAACTCGGACAATTCGCTTTCGTTCAGAAAGGAATCCAGTGGACGAATCAATCCTGTTTCCGCAAGACTTGCCGCACGGTCGAACGGAACCTTTACCAAACCGGCTTCTCCACGCGTTAGCCGTAACTCCCGATCAATGCTGTCGACACTCTCGTAGTGGACAACCTCGATTTCCGCATTGTGCTCGTCCTCAAAATCGGGGATCACCTCAGATGCAAAGTATTTTTCCTGATCGGGTATCATACGCACAAGAGCCTTCATCTCGACCGAAGGGGCGCAGAATCCGAAAAGAAGAAAAAGAACAAATAGACGTCTCATTCTTGCCCCCTCAACAATCATCCCCCTTCACAACCGCGGATGATAGCCGTTCGATTTGTAGATTGGCGCCGCGCAAACGCTTTACGAAAATCCGTATGAGTTCCACACTGATCCCCGGATGCTCACTGAGAACGTCGAACATATCGTCTCTCCCGATACGAAGCAGGCGACAGTGTTGATCTGCCTTTACGCTTGCGGAACGCACTTCGGCATCAAAAATCGACATGTCGCCGAAACAGTCGCCACTCGACAACGAAGTAAGGGTGACATCTTTACCACCGGCGACCGCCTTGATTACCACCATGCTCCCCTCTCTGATGAGATAGAGTGAATCTCCCAGTTCGTTCTCTCGCACCACCCATTGACCAGGCTCGAACACGAGTTCTTCGGCAACAGCGGCCAACGCTCGAAGGTCCCCACTTCTCATGCTCGAGAAAAGAGATCCCTGTTTAAGGAAGATCACTCTATCAATAATGCTGGACGCACTCACCTCACGGTCTCCCACCAGTCCCTCCAAGCGCCTCGAAAGCCGACCTGATATCTTCGCGTTTTCTGGAGACTTTATTCCAGAACGACTCCTTGGTCCGCAGCCATCGCCACAAGCGCGAATTCTGCACATTCTCGTACCCATACATTCGGATTCTCGAGATTCTTACGTATAACCGGGATTACCCTGTCGTCTTTTACCTCGTTTTCCCCTGAATAGTCGGGCGCTCCGAAAACACGGATGTCGTCGTAGATTTCAATTATTCGCCGGTTGATCTTTGAGGTTCCGCAGTTATCCAGGACCTCAAGCGCGCGTGCTCTCACGTGAGGATTGTCGTGTTGAAGCCTCGGGATAACCCCCCTCACCTTGCCGCTGCTATCGATCAGAGCCGCCACATAGGCAAGTGTGCTCAGTCGTCGTGCGATGCATTGCTCCGCAACGGCATCAGACAACAATGCCGACGCCGGTCCTCTGGAAGACTCGCGAATGACCCGCATCTCTTTGAGATGAATGCTCAGAGTTCCGTATTCCTGCTCAGCAAAACGGGAAAGCTTCGAGATGAGTTCGTCGGACATATTCCGCCGGGTCATGAAGATTCCACGGATAATTGTATTATGCAGAACAGAATCATTATTGTGCAAGAATTTCATTAGTTTTTCCGCCGAGAACCCCGAATCAACTGCATGGGCAAGAAAGGATGAAATGTCATGCTCCTTCTTTTCGCTCACGTTTCCTGAAAAACGGAGGATCCGTTTCGTACAGCCGTCCGACGCCTGAGCGGCCAACGCTCTACCCAACTGTTTCCATAGCGAGTGTTCGTTCCGGATCAGGATTTCTCTCTCATCTACAAACCGCTCCAACAAGGGGATACACTGCTCCGGATCATCTATTCGAGTCATCACATAGAGTGCACTTGAACATTCGCGCGGCCGGTCGGAATCGAGCATTTCTTTCAGTTTCAAGACAAGTTTATTCCCGAATCCGCGGGTTCGATATTTTTCCCAGAGAGCCACAATCGTATTGGCTTGCACCCTGTTGTTTGGATAATCAATGAATTTATCCACCGCGTCGGTTATATCTTCACCCTGCAGGAAACTTAACGCCTCGATACTGCCGGCCAGAACACGGGCGTCGGAATCCTTTAAGAGATCCACGAAAAAGGGTTCAAGCTCGGATCTTCTCAGGCGTGACAAAGCAGAAATGCAGTACGAGCGAGCAATTCCCTTCGCCTCCATCTGGTACTCACGGAGGATTCGGACGCTTTTTTCGGTGTTCAGCTCGGCGAGGATTTCTATGATGTATTGTTTAACGTCATCGGATTCACGTTTCAGCAGGAATGCTAGTGACGACTCGCTATCCGCTCCTGTTATTCCGGCGATCGTACGCTCTCCCGGGGCACCACGCGTGCCATACCCCCGAAGGAACCGGGACAGACTCTCGGTGTACTTACCTCGCAACCGTACCGTCTGAGCGATCATTGCTCCCGACACAATGATATAAACCACCATATTTGTCCCAAATGACAGCCTTTGCACGATGAGCATCAACCAGGCAGAAGCCAGAAGCATCGCGGCCGGCTTCACAACTCCTTCAATGGAAAGCTTTCCACGCCCGCGGATATGCTGGGGAAGACTGGAGAAAAACACCTGAAAATTAGGGGAAAAGAAGGAATCGAAAAAGGCGATGCGTATTCCAACGCCGAGTGCTATAGTCCGGAAAAGAAGAGTACCGTCGCCTTGCGCCGTCGCCCACAGGTAAAACGAAAAGCAAAACACCAGTCCGAATGCCACGGGCAGCAGGAGCATGGCTCTTGTGGAACCGAACCTTTTCAGAACAAATCCCGCTAATGTTATCTGCAGAAGAAAAGTAAGTCCCATACTTATGCCGTTGAAAAAGCCGAGGAAGGAGGCGATTTCCGCGGCACTATCCATCTTTGATTCCAGGGCATCGTAAAACAGAAATTGCTGGTTCAGCAAAAGAAAAAAGAGCAGCGCGTAGAGAATGGACATGTTTTTGAGCAGGGGTTCATCTTTCAAGATACCCAGATCCCCAAGGACTGTGCGTAATCCACGCTTCCCACTATGCTTTCCGCTATCGTTAGAGGGCATGAAACTACGACGATGGACTCTATAGATTGGGAAGAAAATGAGTCCCATAAGAAGCGAAAGGCTTCCCCAGACAAGCAGTAGTTTCGAAGCTGGAACCATTTTTAAGAGGAACGGAACACAAAAGGAAACAATAATTGCTCCCAGTGTTCCTCCGGCCGCCACGAACGGAAAGACCTTTCCGGCATGACGAGAGTCGACCAGGTCATTGGCCAGTGTCCAGAAAAAAAGGAAAAGGAGAATCTTTGCGACGTAGGCATACGAAAAAAGAGGCACATACAGAAACTCCATTCCCGGGCGAACGAACCCCCAGATGAACAACACCAGAATACCGTTGGCGAGAACAAACGCCAAAAAGAAAAGACCGCGATTCACCCGGTCTATAATGGGAAGAAGTAGACCGGAAGAAAAAAACAGGAAAAGTGCATTCACAACGAACATGCCGGGAATAATTTCAGCCGAGAAATGAGCGAGAAGCAGCGATTCCGCGACACTGTCCCCCAGGACGGCAACGGCAAAGCCGATGAACAGAAGTACAAACAGCGATATGCGGGGGGAGCATAATCGATCCGAGATTGGTTTCATCCGATTTTCCACGACTTTTCTGTTAGTTAGATGCCGGCCGATGGTTTTCCGCCTGCCCGGCGGGTGGGCAGATTGGGCCTTTATCGCTCATTATAGCCTGATTACAACAACCGGACAACCGATCGTGCATCCTGGATACTCTCCGAGAACCGTCTTCCGAAGAGACATCGGGTCGAAATCCCAGGTCGGCCAAATACCCGATTTTGGGCGAATCGATATTTCGAGTTGTTTAATCCATTAATCCGCATTTATATTGCTCAGGAAAAGCTTTAACGAAATAGATTACAAATAGATGGATACACATAAACTAAAAGAGCAGGTCGAGACCATTCGCCAGGCGTTTGGCTACATCAACCGGTATCAGGGCAAGACATTCGTCCTGAAAATCGAAGGCTCTCTGATAGATAACCCCTGTTTTCCCATTCTTATAAAGGATATGGTGCTTCTGCATCGTATGGGTATCCGAATAGTGCTTGTACCGGGAGCCAGGGACAGAATAAACGAGGTTCTAAAAACGTTTGATCAAGAATGCCGAATGGTGAACGGAGTGCGAATTTCTCCTCCTGAGGCTATACCGCTCATAAAAATGGCAGCTTTCGATGTTTCAAATAAGATCATGACTCTTCTGGCCGAGAACAGCACGGGAGCCATTATCGGCAATCTGGTTCGGGCCAGGGCAATCGGTGTTCGAGACGGCACCGATTACCAGAGTAGCGGACTGGTGGACAAGTTGGACGCAGGGGTGACCGAACGAATTCTGGACCAGGAGCTGATACCCATTTTCCCCAACATTGGTTGGGCCCTGACAGGAAAACCTTACAACATCTCATCCAACGAACTCGCTCTCACCGCAGCCTGTGAACTCAAAGCTTCGAAATTGTTTTTCGTAACGAATGCCGGTGGAATCGGTACAAACTCATATACACTCCCCGACGGAGTCTATACGACCTCCCAGGGGACAGTTTCACAAATGACGGTGCCCCAGGCAAAAGAGTTCTTGCGGTTGAATCGGAACAAGGGCTATGATGAAGTAATCGAGCTTGTGGATTTGGCTCATCAGGCTTGTAGCTGCGGGATTCCCCGAGTACATATAGTAGACGGCCGAGTAGAGGGCGTGATTCTGAAAGAGATTTTCTCGAACCGCGGACTCGGGACGATGATTTACGGCAATCAGCACGAAAATATCCGTCCAATCACTCACGCGGATATCCCCGAAGTACTCAGGATACTCCAACCGGGAGTAGCAAAAGGTATACTGGTTGCCAGGACAGCCGCCGAACTTGAAGAGAATCTGCAGAATTACATAGTCTATGAAGTTGACGGGACTCTTCACGGCTGCGCGGCACTGAAGCAGTATCTCGACGGTAGCGGCGAGATACACAGCGTAGCGGTTGATGAAGCATACTCCAAACTTGGTATTGGGAAACGCCTTGTGGAATACCTCATCGATACCGCACCTGAACGAAATGTGGATCGCCTTTTTCTGTTGACCACACAGACATCCGATTGGTTCAGTCAGCTCGGATTTGCCGAGGGCGTGCTTTCGGACTTGCCTGCCGAGAAACAGAAAACATATGATACGAACAGAAACTCCAGAATTCTGATATACCGAATACCACGGAGCAGAAATCTTAAACGCTTACAAACAGAGTAGTATTTCCATATCTGCCGGGATGCATCTCCATGACCGATCCAAAGCCGGATACGCGTCCTGGGCAAAAAAAACAGCTGCAAAGGAGCTATTGATGGCACAGAACCAAGAAACTAACAACTATGGCGCCGGTGGTGTTGCAGAGGCCCTGAATGCGGTCTTACAGGCGTTCGTTAACCAGGAACTCGCACCCTTGCGCAAGGATCTCAAAGAGCTTGAGAGTAGTCTGTTCCATGAGATTCGCTCAACCAAGTCCGACATGGAGAAGTCCATCGACGCGCTGAAGAAAGAACTAACCGGCAGCGTTACCACTCTTACCGAAGAAATCGACAAAGAACGTTCGTCTCGGCGCAGGGATGCGGAAGGACAACGTAAAGATCTCAATGATTCCGTCCGGGATCTGGGCGGAAAGGTCGACGAAGTAGAAGAAAAACTTCAACAATCACTCGAAGCGGCCAGGAGCGAATTCGAGAAGAGATTGCAGCAGCAGCAAAGTGAAAGCGCCGCTACGTTCCAGTCCATGGACAATCATTTCACCATGCTCGAAGAACAACAGAATGCCGATCGTCAGAAACTGGCGAGTTTTTTCTCCGGGTTTGTTCAGAATTTCATGGGAGGACAGAGCGGTGGAGCTGCTCAGATGGCTGAAGGATTCAAGCGCCCTCAGCAGGCGCCGGCCCAGGAGCAGCAGGCCAAAGCTCCCGCGGCTGAAAAGAAACAGCCGCAACAACAACCCAATGCCCCGAAGGCTGCGAAACCCGCGGAGAAGGATGAGCAGAATCCTCAGGAACAGGATCAGTCAAAAAAGAAAAACGAGCAACAGGAAAACGGACAGCAGCTTCCCGCGGGTAGCGATTTCACCAAGAGTATCGACGATATGTTCAAGCTCTGATCCGGCAAAGCCGGCGGTCGAGTCCGTGGAAATAAAAACAGGGCATGCCGTGCAAGACGGCATGCCCTTACGTATTCCAAGGATTAGCCCCGAGTTGCGTTAATTAGTCCTCCGGCCAGGACGTTCTTCCGTTCGCGATCGGATAAATCCACTCTCAACTCGATTCTGATTTCCTTTCCGGGAATCTCCAACAAGAGTGGTTCACCTTTCTCAAGAGCATTCCGCACCCCACTAATTTCGACCCGATCGGCCTGAGCCAACTTGTCGTAGTCTCCCGAATCGGAAAAAATCGCGGGAATAATCCCGAAGTTTATCAAGTTGGACCGATGAATACGTTCAATCGACTTTGCAGCAACCAATTTGACGCCAAGATACATCGGACAAATTGCCGCATGTTCACGCGAAGACCCCTGACCATAACTTTCCCCAGCCACAATGATATTGTGAATACTCGCTTCTTTATTTTTCAGTGCACGAGTGGAGAAATCCGGGTCGGTATTCTCAAACACAAATTCCGCGTACTTTTTAATATTTGATCGATATTTAAGCCGTTTACCCGCAGGCATAATATGGTCGGTGGTAATCTTGTCTTCCACTTTCAAAGTGATTTCACCTTCGATTGTATCGGGACACGACTCATTGTTTGGCGGTGGTCCGATATTGGGTCCTCGCGAGATCTCAACCTTTGCCGAATCATCGGCAGGGGGAATGATCATGCTGTCGTCAACGGCAAAACGCTCCGGCATTTCTATTCGAGTATATATCGAGTCGGCAAAGAATTCTCGTGGATCGACAAATTTCCCGGCCAGCGCCGCGGCCGCGGCCGTTTCCGGAGAGACAAGGTATATCTGAGCCGACGAAGTCCCGCTCCTTCCGTAGAAGTTTCGATTTGACGTACGAAGTGACACGGCATCTGTTTTCGGGGCCATGGAATTGCCGATACAGAATCCGCAGGCACTCTCCAGTACCCGTGCCCCCGAAGCAATCAGATCCGCAAGAGCTCCGTTACGGCTCACCATTTCCAGCACCTGCCGAGATCCGCAGGAAACGCCGAGAGACATATCCGGTGCAATCGTTCGATTTTTCATCGCACCGGCAACACTCATGATGTCGGCGTATGAAGAATTGGTACAGGACCCGATACAAACCTGATCCACGTTCGTGCCGGAAAGCTCACGTACTGTTTTGATATTCCCGGGCGAGTGGGGACAGGCGGCCAGTGGTTCCAGGTCCGACAAATCCATCTCTATTACCCTATCGTAAACGGCATCCTCATCGGCTTCGAGTTTCCGGTATACGTCGTCGCGTCCCTGCGCCTTGAGAAAGGCCCGAGTGGTTTCATCGGAGGGGAAAACAGAGGTAGTGACGCCCAACTCGGCTCCCATATTCGTAATGGTCGCCCGCTCGGGCACGCTAAGGGTCTTAACTGCTTCACCACCGTACTCCACAACCGTACCGACATTACCTTTAGTGGAGAGTATCGACAACAATTTCATTATGACGTCTTTTGCCGATACCCACGGTGACAGAGTCCCACGCAGCTTTACATTAATGACTTTGGGATATGTCAGGTAGAATGGGCCGCCGCCCATGGCAACCGCTACATCGAGCCCTCCCGCACCTATTGCGATCATTCCTATCCCACCACCGGTCGGTGTATGAGAGTCACTTCCCAGCAGGGTTTTCCCCGGCGCTCCAAACCGCTCCAAATGCACTTGGTGACAGATTCCATTCCCGGGCCGTGAGAAGCGAATTCCATACTTGGAGGCAACCGTGCGTAAATATGCATGGTCGTCGGCGTTTTCGAATCCCTCTTGTATCGTATTGTGGTCAACATACGATACCGAAAGGTCGGTTTTCACCTTGTCAAACCCAAGAGCCTCGAATTGCAGATAGGCCATGGTACCCGTTGCATCCTGCGTCAGCGTCTGGTCGATGCGAATCCCAACCTCGGAGCCGGCCTCTGGTGTACCCTCGACGATGTGTTCATCAAGAATTTTCTGTACTAAATTCTTCGCCATTCCGTGTAACATTTCCTTTCAGGTAAGTTAACCCAGGTTTCGCGGTTAAACTGCGATTATGTCAGACTCGATAGTCGACAACGGCTCTATCGGAAACGATCGACTTCAGATACTCGGCGACCTTCAGGTGTTCAGGGTGTCGCTGGTATTTTTCGAGATCGGATATATCCCCGAATTCTGAATAGAGCGCGACATCCCAGGCCGCTCCAGCCGTGTTCGCGTTCTTCCCAACCTCCAACGATTGAATTTCCGGAATGCGACTCTTCAGGTTTTCCAGTCGCGATTTTAGCTCTCGAACGGTATCGTCCAACGCCGCTATCTTTACCTCATCTTTTAGCTTCCAAAAAACGATATGTTTAATCATTCAAGTTTCCTTTTTCTTCTGATAGTTTATCGCTCGTCCGGGACTCGGACTCGTCCAGCACCCTTTCAAAACCGATGTCCTCAGATGCATACCGAATTCGAATGTCTCTCGCCTGGCGGTCGACCATGGCATTTTCTCGGACGGTACAGCCCGAAATCCCTCAACGGATCAGAAGAAGAAATATAAAACATCCGAATGTACTGATTTGCCGACTTAACCCGACTTCGACAGTCGAGAACCGCCGTACCGCGCTGCACTGAGCGGTGTCGAAGTGAGCGGAGCGTTGCATTGAGCGATGTCGAAATGTCGAGGCGATGCCCCGAGCGAAGTCGAGGGGTAGAGCAGTATGCGTAAGATGTT
>CAYFVL010000026.1:0-32111 GCA_964346405.1 uncultured Fibrobacterota bacterium | reverse complement strand
ATTTTGGGTTTTTGTTGCGGAGTGTTGTGGTAGGTGGAGGAACCACGGAGGACACGGAGATCACGGAGGGGAATTCTGGTTTTTTGTTGCGGAGTGTTTTGGTAGGTGGAGGAACCACGGAGGACACTGAGATCACGGAGGGGAATTTTGGTTTTTTGTTGCGGAGTGTTTTGGTAGGTGGAGGAACCACGGAGGACACTGAGATCACGGAGGGGAATTTTGGGTTTTTGTTGCGGAGTGTTTTTTCTTGAGCGACCGTTCAGCGCCGCCGCCGTAAACCTCGGGATGCCTGGGTCTGCCTGTTTGAGGAGGCGACTTAGCCGACGAGTTTGCAGGCCCGTCCCGTGGTCGGAGGCGCGGCGGTTTTGGGAACAGGGAATACTTAATCCTGACGAAGATGGTATTTTAGGATTTGCGTAGAAATAAATTTGCATTTTCTCGCGCAGCTATCTTTGTGGAATTCGAGGCGCATCTCGCAGAGCTATAGCAACGGCGTTATGGCTCTGCGAGATGCAACGCGATGTGGTGAGCGTGTCGAACGGAAGATATCCGCAAACAAGAGCCGGCGAAAAATGTGAAGTTGTTTTTGCGCGCGCCCCTGGTTCGACGGCTCCCCGGCCATAAGGTCGGGACGGACGCGGGAATTTTATGAGTAAAAAAACACAGAAGATAAATATTACCGATATTCTGGATTCAATCGCGGACGGTGTTTTCACGGTCGATCCGGACTGGAATATCACGGCATTCAACAAAGCCGCTGAAGCCATAACCGGTACTTCCCGGGAGGACGCGCTGGGGCGGAAATGCTGGGAAGTGTTTCATGCGAATGTCTGTGAGCGAGAATGCCTACTCAAAAAGACTCTCAAGACCAATCGCCAGTGTATCAACAAAACCGTCCGGATCGTGAACAACCACGGAGACACGCTTCCGATCAGTATTTCTACCGCGATTCTGCGAGATTCCGACGGCAAGGTGATCGGGGGAGTCGAGACCTTTCGTGATCTGAGCGAAATAGAGGAGCTGCGCAAGGAGGTGATCGGGCGCCACACGTTTCATGATATCGTCACGAAGGATCCTCAATTGCTCGACCTTTTCGGCATGCTTCCCGCGATTGCCCAAAGTGATACGCCCGTTCTGATTCTTGGAGAAAGCGGCACGGGAAAAGAGCTTCTGGCCAAATCAATACATGATCTGAGCGGGCGGGGGGAGGAGCCGTTTGTGGCCGTTAATTGCGGTGCGCTCCCGGAGAATCTTCTGGAATCCGAGCTTTTCGGGTACAAAAAGGGGGCTTTTACCGACGCCGGCAAGGATAAACCCGGCCGATTTGAGCGGGCGGGGAGAGGAACCCTCTTTCTGGACGAAATAGGAGATCTTCCTAAGAGTGTGCAGGTAAAGCTCCTCAGGGTTCTCCAGGAAAAGGTATACGAACCGCTGGGCTCCGTTGAGCCTGTTAAATCCGAAGCCCGAATTGTGGCGGCGACAAACCACGATCTGGGTAAAATGGTCGAGTCGGGTGAATTTCGGCAGGACTTGTACTATCGGATAAATGTCATTCCCCTGACACTGCCGCCTCTTCGTGAACGAAACGGAGACGTTCCCCTTCTTTTGGACCATTTCGTTCAGCACTACAGCAAAGTGTACGGCAAAACGATAGAGCACATTGCACCTGATGCAATGCAAAATCTTCTGGAATACCGGTATCCCGGCAACATTCGAGAGATGGAGAACATCCTTCAGCATGCGTTCGTTCTGTGTGGATCCGGCTCAATTCAGAAAAAGCACCTTCCGGCCTACCTGCGCCAACCGGTCATCGAGCAACAGGAGAACGGCATGTCCGAAAGCTCCTGGGAGGGTTACGACAGGAGCAGAATTGAAGAGTCGCTTGCGCGAAACCGCTACAACAGAACACGGACGGCAAAAGAACTGGGGATGCACGTGGTGACCTTGTGGCGTAAAATGAAGAAATACGACCTGCAATAAGGGCGCTACCGGGTGCAGGTGCGCAAATTGCAGTCTTGCAATAATACATTGCATTGTTGCAGTCATGCAATCCAGGAATTCCGACCAAAATTGCCGTTTCTCGCGAAATTTGAGACATTTCTTACTTCGGCACGGATCTCGCAATTAGAGCCGGGATATGGAAACCGTCGCCGTAACTCAATGGAATGACATCGTATCTCCGCTGTATGATTCATCGTGTCACCTGCTGATTGTGGGTCCCGATGGGAATCGATCGGTTTTTGATATTCGCAATATGTCGAGCGTGAGAAAGGCTGAGTTATGTGTGACGCACAGTGTCGCGGTGCTCATTTGCGGCGCGATTTCAAAACCGGCGGAAATGTTACTGACGAACAGGGGTATCACTGTCCTGTCGTGGATCAGAGGGCCAATCGCCGAACTCCTGGACGCATACCGTAATCGTCGGGATTTGGCCGTGGACTATTACATGCCGGGGTTCGGCTGCGGAAAACGTCGATGTCGCGGCAGACGAAGGTTGAATATTCGGGTAAACGGAATGCGTTGAAGGGGGAGGGATGGCAATGAGAATAGCAGTATCCGCCGAAGGTAGAATGGCGGAAAGTCCGGTGGACCCGCGATTTGGCCGTACGAAGCAGTTCATGGTGTTCGATGAAGGGACCGGCGGGTGGACAATTCTTGACAACGAACAGAATTTCAATGCGGCCCAGGGGGCGGGAATTCAATCGGCCGCACGGATCGTGAACGCTAACTGTGAGGTTCTGATTACCGGTCATTGCGGACCGAAGGCTTTTGCGGCTTTATCGAAAGTCGGCGTGGCAGTGTATACGGTCGGAGGTGTAACGGTTCTTGAAGCAGTCGACATGTATCATACCGGGAAATTGCGGAAATTGGAAACCGCTGATGTCGAGGGGCATTGGTGAACAGATTCAAATCCTGGCTGGACCGAAGGCCTGTCACGGGAGACGATAACAAACTGAAATCAAATACGAAAGGGAAGTCTAATGAAAATAGCCATACCAACCGCGAACGGTAAATTGTGCATGCATTTCGGGCATTGCGAGACGTTTGCCATTCTTGAGGTGGACAGGGATACTAAAACGGTCACAAGTGAAGAAAAAGCCGTACCACCTCCTCATGAGCCGGGAGTACTACCACAGTGGCTGCATGAGAAGGGGGTTGGAGCAATTATAGCCGGCGGTATGGGGATGCGGGCGCAACAGTTGTTTCAGCAATTCAATATCGAGGTGGTGGTGGGTGCTCCGGCCGAGGCCCCCGGGACTATCGCGGAAAGCTGGCTCCGTGGAGAGTTGGTGACCGGAGGAAATGTTTGCGACCATTGATGTCCGACAATGGGGGGGGACGAGGGATGTTTCGAGGGCGGGGGAGAGCTGTCAATGAACCCATGTGACGCCCGGGAATATGAGAGCAATCTTGCGGTGCTCAAAGAGGCTCATCATCAGGAGTGTCTGTTCAACCAAGATCGCTCATTTGTTCCGGGGTTGAATTTTTACTTTGACGACGCAGGAGTGCTGCATGGCCGTCTGACCTGCGGCTCGGAGCAACAAGGGTATCTTCGGATGGTTCATGGTGGGATCATTGCCGCGGTATCGGATGCATCGATGGCACAGTGTCTTATGGGACATGGTATAGTGGGGTATACTGCCGATCTTTCGGTAAAGTATCGGAAACCGATCGAGATTGATATCCCGATCGACCTGCGTACCCGCATTATCGAAACAAAAGTAGGGATGCTGTTTACAATGCGGTGTGAGTTTTTCCAGAAACATCAGGTGGCCGCGACGGCTGAAGGACGATTTTACAGACAAAAGGAGGTATATCATGCCAAGAGGAGATGCAACGGGACCAATGGGGATGGGATCATTGTCCGGTAGAGGCGCGGGATACTGCGCCGGATACGACGCACCGGGATTCGCGAATTCAGTGCCGGGGCGCCTGCAGGGGAGAGGACGCGGGTGCACTGGTGGCGTCGGTTTTGGTCGAGGACGGAGAGTGAACGGATTTGGAGCCGCACGTGGATACATTCGTCCTTTCGTGGAACAGGATGAGTTGGCACAACTGAAATCGCGTGCGGAATATTTCACCGAAGAGCTGGAAAATGTCAAAAAGCGATTAGACGAAATCAAGACAAAAGAACAATAGGAGGAATGATATGCCGGCGGGAGACGGAACCGGTCCCTGGGGATTAAGCAACGGATGGTGTCGAAGGCGTAGCGCTCAGGGCCGGGGCCGCCAATACGTCGGCGGTGCAAGGGTACGGCGAAAGGGAAATTGGTTGCTCGGTATTCTGGCGCCGCTTGTCGTAGCGGTGGTACACGAACTCAGAAGCCCCGCGGGTCTGCTTCATGGACCTGTGTTTGGTGCGCTCGAAGGACGTAACGATCCCCGTGACGAGGATCGGAAATCCACAAATCGATTGGGTAGAATTGGTCATCAGGAAGAACTATGAAGATTGCTCTGGCAAGCGGCAAGGGAGGAACGGGAAAGACCACGATTGCAACCAATTTGGCGAGAATTCTCAGCGATCGGGGGGAAGCTGTTTCCTATCTTGACTGTGACGTCGAAGAACCAAACGGACATCTTTTTCTGCATCCTCAAATTCGTAAACGGGAAGCGGCGAACATCAAAGTCCCGGTAATCGCCGAAAATCGCTGCACGGCCTGCGGGGCATGTGTGCGGTTCTGTGCATACAATGCCCTTGTCCGGCTTGGCAAGCTGGTCATGGTTTTTCCCGAACTCTGTCACGGATGCGGCGGATGCACACGGCTTTGTCCCGAAAGTGCGATCTCCGAGGGGGAAAGGGAAATCGGGTTCGTGGAGACAGGGGACGCCGGTGGGGTGCGGTTCGTGCAGGGAACGCTCAACGTGGGTGAGGCCATGAGTCCACCACTCATTCGGAAGGTGCTCGAACACACGACATCGGGCGGCCTGAATATCATCGATGCTCCTCCGGGGACCGCCTGCCCTGTCGTTACGTCTCTGCGAAGTGTCGATTACGCGGTGCTGGTTACCGAACCCACACCGTTTGGGGTGAACGACCTGCGTCTTGCACTCGATATGGCGCAAGAGCTGAGAATTCCACATGGGGTGGTGATTAACCGTGACGAAGAGAGTTTCGGGGATGTGACCGACCTCTGTGATTCGCGAAGTGTGCCCATAGTCGGACGCATTCCCGACGACCGAAGGGCTGCCGAGAGTTATTCCAGGGGTGAAATGATCGTGGACAGTGTTCCTGGTTTGTCAAAAGTCTTTACGGATATATGGTGGAACATTCACATGCGGGCGGAGCAATGAAGCAATTAGTGGTGATAAGTGGCAAAGGTGGTACCGGGAAGACCAGTATCACGGCGGCGTTGGCGGCCCTGATGCGTGATCCCGTTGTCCTTGCCGATTGTGATGTTGACGCGGCCGACTTGTACCTTCTGACACAGCCGAAAAATACACTCACAACCGTGTTCAAAAGCGGGCATCAGGCGGCAGTCAGGCCGGACGACTGTACCGGATGCGGAACTTGTCTTGAACTGTGCCGGTTCGACGCCGTACGGCGGCCGGAGAATGGCAGTCGGCTTCCGTACCGAATAGACCCCGTGGGTTGTGAAGGTTGCGGGGTCTGTGCACGGTTTTGCCCATCCGGAGCTATTGACTTTGTAGAAAATATCTGTGGAGAATGGTATGTTTCAGAAACCAGGTTCGGCGTCATGGTTCACGCACGGCTTGGAGTCGCGGCGGAAAACTCGGGTAAGCTGGTTACACTGATTCGCGACCAGGCCGCAAAAGTAGCCGAGCAAAACGATGCCCGGTTTGTGCTCATAGACGGATCTCCGGGGATCGGATGCCCGGTCATTGCGTCGCTGACCGCGGCCGACGCGGCGCTTATTGTCACCGAGCCGACGGTGTCCGGATATCATGACCTGGTCCGTATCGCCGGTCTAACAAAGAAACTCCGGATGCGCGCGATGGTGTGTGTGAACAAGTGGGATCTGAATCCACAAGAAACAGGAAGAATCAAGGCATTCTGCCTGTCTGAAGAACTTTTCTTCGCGGGAGTCGTTCGTTACGACAAGATTGTTTCCTCGGCACAGCGAGAAGCCAAAACGCTCCCTGAGTTCACGAGTGACGGCGTTGTAGAGGATATACGGAAAATTCTTGACAAGATTTCCGGAGTCTTGCAGTGATAAGGGATTTCAGGATAACCGTTCTGGTCGATGACCATCCGGACAGTCCGGGGCTGCAACCGGAGCATGGCCTCTCTCTCTGGATCGAAGCCGACGGCAGAAGAATTTTGTTTGATACGGGGCAAAGTGATCTGTACGTGAATAACGCCCGGTCACTTGGGATCGATCCGACCGACGCCAATGCCCTGGTAATCTCACATGGACATTACGACCACACCGGGGGGGTGGCGACAGGACTGAAACCACAACCTTCACCGACTGTGTACTGCCACCCCGGTGTTTTTACTCCAAGATACAGTCGACAGTCCGATGGGACAATGAAGCCGGTCGGGATGGCCCAGTCATCCTCGGACGCGTTGCATCGGATTATCGACAACATAAGATGGGTTAGTGCCCCGACAGCTTTGTCGAACGATGTTGGTATTACGGGACCGATACCGAGAACGCACAACTCAGAGGGCACCGGCGGATCATTCTTCCTCGATCCCGAAGGCAAACGTCCGGACCCGATAGACGACGACATGGCCATGTGGTTCAGGACACCCGAGGGAATTTGCGTAGTGACCGGCTGCTGTCACGCGGGCCTTGTGAACACGCTGCGCTACATACAGACCCTGGTTCCCGGAGAGCATATTTATTCGGTTATTGGGGGTTTGCATCTCCTTCATGCCACAACAGACCGTATTGAACAGATCCGGAGCTTCCTGGAGTCCCTCTCGGTGCGGAGGGTAGTGCCGATTCATTGTTCGGGGGAGGCGGCGGTGAGGGTTCTGGGCGATAGGTTTAGCACAGGGGGAATAGGTAACCACAGAGAGCACAGGGGGAATAGGTAACCACAGAGAGCACAGAGAGCACAGAGAAAGAATAAGAGAAAGAATAAGAGAAGAATAAGAGAAGAATAAGAATTTACTTCCGTGATTTTCGTGGGTTCGGTGGTTGGTCTGTCTGCAGTCGCGTCGTGGTCGGTGATCGTGAGCGAGTTTGCCGTGCTTTTTTCGATACACGAGTACGATTTGTGTGTTGTGTATATCAGGGATTATTTCTCCGATCCCGGTATCCTTTCCGCTTCAGTAACTTCATGACCGCGCAGGCCCGCAGCCCTGGAAGCAATCTCCCGCGGATGTGAGAGAATTTGGATCTGCCGGTCAGGCGGGGAAGATGGTTCACTGGTATCTGTCGTATCGAGCCGCCGTATAGTTCTATCATCATTGGATAAAAGTAGTGAGCATTTCCCCGGAACAGGGGAGTGAGATGTATGAGAAGCGGCACGTACGTTGAGCGAAACGCTCTGAGTGCGCAACCGGCGTCTTTGATAGTGTCCCCGGTTATCCTTCGACGGACTACATTTGCGACCAGCGAAACGGCTCTTGTCGGCAAAGAATCCCGTCGGCTCACCCGATATCCGCAGACCATATCGCATCCCGTGAGCATTTTCAGAAGCCGGGGTATTTCTTCGGGGGGATTCTGCATATCGCCGTCGATTGTGATGATTACCGATCCCCGGGCTCGCCAAAATCCATGTGCGAGAGCGTGGTCTTTGCCCCGGTCATTTTCGAGGCTGAATGAGTTGACTCGTCTATCTTTGCGGCACGTTCGGGCAAGGATGTCGGCCGTGTCGTCCGTTGAGTGATCGTCCACAAAAACGGCTTCCCACGAGCGACGGCTCGTCATTGCGGAATCTATACCACGGACGAGTGGCTCCACCGAGGCATCTTCGTTGCGTACGGGTACTATGATTGAATACTCGGGTGATTTCATTTTAGCGGTTCTCACCTTGACCCGCGGCTTTTTGCCACTGAGCGCAGCCTCGGGGCGAAATCCCCCGATCCGTCTCAGCGAAGTGTGTCCGCAATAGTACGGTACATTTCCCCAACCAGCTTATAGCTCATTTTCTCGTGTCGAAAACGATTCAGAATCCCCATGGTGTTCAACCCATTCGGCATACCGGGGAGGTTGTCCCGGGTGCGGTTCTCGAAAAAGTCGCTGAAAGACCAGACGTTCATGCCGGTGCAGATTTCGCGGTTTTCCCAGATCTCATTCATGTGGGCACGGAGATACATGGCCTGATGATCTTCGCTGGGGTCTTTACGCCCGATAGTGCTGAACATCGTGGCGAGTTTCGCGTTTTCGTTACGCCTGCCGTAGATAGAGGAAGCGCCGAATTCGCTCACGATCAGGGGTTTGTCGGGCCAGTCTTTCGCGACACCTTTCAGCATGGGGGTGAGCAGTTTCAGGGAACCCAGATGCCATCCGAAATACTCATTGACGGCGACAACATCAACATCATTGTAACACTGGTCGAATTGATAGAAGTAGCTGCAGAATGTTGTCAACCGGCTGTTGTCCCACGCTCGAATCGAGTCTGCAACCGGTTTAACATATGCCCGAAGACTTTTTTTGAAACTCTGAAACTCGTTACCGACCGACCAGATGCCGACGCATGTGTAATTTCCGTGGGCACGGACCATTTCCCGACAGTACTGAACACCCAGTTCTATTCCTTCGGGCGAGATCAGAAAAGATGAGGATGTTTTCCATGCGGGGATCTCATCCATGACCAGCAGGCCCAGGCTGTCACACAATTCATATACGTCGTCATGCTGTGGGTAGTGGCCCGGACGTACGAAATTGGCATGTAGCTTTTTTATCCTTACGAGATCGTTTTTCCGTTCTTCACGCGTAAGAATGGGGCCTTTGTTGCCTCGCACGTCGTGGCGGCCGATACCTCTGAGGTATATCGACTCTCCATTCAGGCGGAGTCGGTTGCCCTCGGCGGTGAGTTGCGCAAATCCCCGTTTGAATGAATGCGTATGCATGATGCGACCGTTTTCATACGAACGGAGAGTGAGTGTGTAGAGGTGAGGGCTGTATGGGCTCCAGGGGGTTACCTGTTGTATTGTGTCTAGCCGTATGGCGCGCCCTTTTACATTTCGATCTGTTTTTTTGTACAACGTTTCTCCGGAGGAAGATGTGATTTCAAGGACAACTGAATCGAATCGTCCATTCGTTACCCGATAATCCAGACCCAATATAAAGCTGGAGTCGCTGAGGAAATATGTCCGCGAGGTGACATCCGTTATTCGCTTCCGGCTTCTGCGAATCAGGGTCACTTCTCTTATCAGTCCGCCAAATATCAACCATCCGTCACAACGCGTATCGGGTATATCGTTGGGCCGCAATACATTGTTGACGGCGACAGTGAGAGTCACCGTTGAATCGTCGCGGGCCTTTGGTGGAATCGGAATTTCGAACGGCAAATAGGGGAATCCGCTTGTACCGGCTCTCTCGCCGTTAATGAAAACCACGGCTCTCAATGAAACTCCTCCGAACAGTACGACAAGCTCTGAATCCCTGTCGACCGTCGGAAGTCTGAGTTCTGTCGAGTAAAGCACCGTACCTTTGTGAATGCTTTCCACCGTTTTATTGACATTGCAGGTATGTGGAACGGTGACTTCGTGAGCGTCATTTCCCGGCGCAGGGACCTGTTTGGCGTGCATGGTGCTGTCGTGGGCGTGTATGAATCGCCAGTTATTCAGCGGCACGCTGTCGGGCGGAGTACGTGCCAAACCCGGAAAACAACAGAATGCGATGAGGAACAGTACCGGGCGGAACCGGGTAAAGCGATTGTCGGGCGAGGAGGTTGAATGCATAGCTATGTACCGGCGGTTTGGGACTGCGGAGCCTGTTAATACTTTGTGACGCCTCGCCGGTCACATTCTCTCTCGGCCGAGGCACTAAAGCGTGTTTCCGGACAGGTACTAATATACGAAAATTTTAAGCAGTCGTCCTCGGTTGAAATGTTCGCGATTTCTGGAGGCTTTGTTCCATGACGGCTCCTTACCATTCGCTAACGAAAAAAAAATGTTAAAAATGGTGAAAATACTTGTATTCGGTTTCAGCAAGGTTGTATATAGATATAGTATTACGATTTCTTTTTTGCCGTGCCATAAGAAATGGCGACATTCGTCACTTTGGAAAAGAGAATCGCTGCACACCGTTTCAGTATCGTTGGATGTAGTGATTTTTCGCATGTTTCACTGTCGGCCTCGGCAGTGATCCGCGCCCTCCCTCAAGACCTGGTGCCGATTGTTATTCAGTCGTCGGTTTGGCGTTTTTGTGCTATTCGACGACATGACAAGTTACGGAAAAACGGTTCAACCAGGTGGTTGTTTCCCTCTATAAATGGGCTTCGCCCGAAATATAAAACACCGCCGAATTATCGGCGGTTCGACATGGGGAATCGGGGCGCAAAAGCCCGATTTGGTCAAACAAACGTCCCTTATACGCGATGTCAACGCGTGTGAGCGCATATATTCCTTAGACTATTCCGCGGGGCGGGACTGTCGGGCAATCTGGGAGTGCTTATGAATGCCGGAGTGTGGGGTGTGTTTCGTGTGTACTGTGCCGTGGGAGCGTTTTTGCTCTTTTCATCGAGTTCGGTCGATTCGGCTATTGTCGAACTCTTGCCTGGAATCGATACCCTGGGGGAATCCGAACACGCGTCGGAGGCGTTTTATATACAAGCCTCACGCACGGATTCGATCGGGGAAGATCTGACCGTTGTAGTCCGGCTCTCCTATGCCGACGGTTCATCGTCGGGAGGAATCGCGGAATACGGCACCGACTATGATCCGGCTCCCTATCGGGTGACGGTCGTTATTCCGATGGACTCGACAGTCGTTACGGTCCCCGTTTCACTGACATCGGTGGACGATACCGATGATGAAGAAGACGAACGTATCATTGTATACCTCGAGCCCGACGATACCTATGAGCGGGGGGCGAGTACAGGCATTACGGTAGTCATACGGGATGACGACGACCGGATTCCCCCGTCAATAATCACTCACCCCGGAAACCGGACGGTGATGCAGGGGGAGACCGTGAGGTTTTCGGTTACGGTTTCCGGGAGCGTGCCGATTCGATACCGATGGCGCAAAAACGGAAGTGAAGTGTACTCCGCCGATGTGAACGAGTACACAACTCCACCGGTGACAATCAGGGACAGCGGCGCTTTATACGATTGTATTGTCGAAAACGTGATCGGATCCGATACTAGTTCTCAAGCGGTACTTACCGTTACGCGGAAACCGGTTACGCCCCATATTATCACGCAGCCGAAATCCACGGCGGTCTCAAAGGGAGAAACTGCCCGGTTTGCGGTCGAGGCCGGGGGCTCGAAACCACTTGGCTATCAATGGTATGCGGACAGCGGCAGGCTCGTGGGAGAAACGCTGGATACTCTCGCGCTGCCGGATCGGCGGATAGAGCATTCCGGCCGCGAGTACTACTGTGTCGTTTCAAACACGGCGGGCGCCGTTCAGAGTCTGGGGGTTCGTCTTACGGTACGTCCCCCAACATCCCAAATGCTGGTGGTTACCGGTGAGCTGCTCCGGAGCGGCGGCACGCCCGGCGCGCAGATCGATTCGCAGGTCGTTGACATGGTTGTCCGGTTGTATCCCGAACCCACGGGGGGAACACCGGTCTATACGGAGCATTTCAGAGCGGAAAACAACCGCGGAGTGGTAGTCACCAGAGGGACGTTCGGCATACACCTGGGAACCGGGGTGACATCGGACGACCTTGGACGGGCGGTACGTGAGAATCCGGCGCTGTACGTTTCGTTCACCGTAGCCGAACCGGGAGAGACGGGAGCAGTCCTCGAGCCGCGCACTCCTTTGACCGCCTCCCCGTACGCCCTTTCGGCGGGATCTCCCACTATCCGTGGAGCACTGAACCCCGAAGAGGCCGGAATTGATGCAACAATCGGAACCTGGTTCATAGACACTCGCAGCGGGGAGACCTGGGTGAAAACATTCAATTCATGGGTGCTTGAAGAATGAAACCGACTGAAATCGAGAGCGGATCATCCATACGAGGAGCGGCAATGAAGTCCGGGTATATGCGGGCAACCGTCATGTCGGCCGTGGTTACTCTTCTGGCCGTGTCATTGGTCCCGGTCGGTGCGTCCGTATCACCGGTGCTTGAGAACGTAACCGATCGATGCGACGGGACTTTCCTGGCAACGTTTGGTTACGAGAACACATCCTCGGGTACGGTTACGCTTCCAATCGGACCGTCGAACAATTTCAGCGGCACCGATGCCGTCGATGCGGGACAGCCGACTGATTTCGCCCCGGGGCGCCGCACGAATGTTTTCAACGTGATCTTCGACGGCGGTAATATTGTCTGGACACTCGACGGGCGCACGGAAACGGCATCCGGCAATGCAGCCGACAACACGTGTGGGTTTTCGCCGGTGAGTCCGGTACTCGAACGGGTGAGGGATAACTGCGACGGCACCTATACCGCGTGGTTTGGCTATGATAACCCTAACAGTGATACCGTCACTATTGAAATCGGCGAATACAATCGATTCACCGGAACGGAAAGTCGGGGACAACCCGTTGATTTTGCGCCCGGGAGAATGGTGGATGCTTTCTCGATAGATTTCGATGGCTCCAATCTGGTCTGGACCCTGTCGGGCAGAACCTCGACTGCTTCGGCGGGGGCGGCTGAAAACAGGTGCGGGACAAAGCCGGTATCACCGGTACTTGAGCGGGTTGTCGATGACTGTGACAGTGGGTATACCGCCTGGTTCGGTTACAATAATGAAAACGATACCCGAATTACTATTCCTCACGGAAACGACAACATCCTGGTGAATCGGACGGATCAGCCGCAGCCGCAAGTATTTGAGCCCGGTCGTATGGGGGATGTTTTTACCGTGAAGTTTGACGGTAGTGATCTGGTGTGGAAGCTGGACGGGCGGACCGCCACGGCTAATGCTTCCGCGGCTGTCGAGGGATGTCCCGCAAAGGCTGTCAGCCCGGTTCTGGAATATGTGGTCGATAATTGTGACAGCACCTATACCGCCCATTTCGGCTACTACAACCGCAACGACCATGCCGTTTTTATCGATTACGGAAATAGGAACAAAATTGTGGGCAAGGGCTCCGGCTACGATCATGGACAGCCCAATACGTTCGACCCGGGGCGAGGCTATGATGTCTTCACGATCGATTTCAGTGGTGTCGGCACGAGAATCGTCTGGGCGCTGGACGGCCGAACGGCGACGGCTTCGGGCAAGGCTGCCAAAAACGCGTGTGGCCCTCTTCCGGTACACCCAATTCTGGAGCGGGTGAAAGACGAGTGCAACGGTACCTACACGTCGTTCTGGGGATACCTGAACGAGAACGAAACACGCATTACAATTCCGATTGGAGAAGAGAACAGTTTTTCGGGGCTGGACTACCAGCCACAGGTCGCGGTGTTCGAGCCCGGCAGAGTGACGAATGTGTTTTCGGTGAACTTTTCGGGTGATCCAATTGTGTGGAATATCCGGGGACGAACGGAGACGGCCTCCGGGGACCTTACGAACGATACCTGCCTGTGTACCGAACCGGTTATCATTGTCCATCCCGCTACCGATACGGCGGCGATTGGGGAGAGTATAACGTTTTCCGTGTCCGCCGAAGGGCAGGGATTGACCTACCAATGGAAACGCAACGACGACGCCATACCGGGAGCGCATGGGCCGGAGTATACGGTTTCCCCGGTAAAGGGTTTCAATCACATGGATGAGTACCGGGTACTCGTGGCCAACTGGTGTCGACGAAGTCTTCAGAGCGAAATCGCTTTGCTGTACGTGCGGGGGAGTGTGCGGTGTGTGGTAACGGAGCATCCTCAAAGCGACACGATCGAGGCTGGATATCCATTCGTTGCGCGAGTGCGGGCCCGATGTGAGTCGGTGACGTATCAATGGATTCGCGACGGGGAACCGGTATCGGGCGCCGAGGGCCCGGAGTTGATTACCGACCCAATGACCCTGGACGATAACAATGCGGTTTTTCGATGTGTTATCGGGAACGGAACCGTGCGGGACACGTCTGATCCCGCGGTTGTGACGGTCGTCCCGTATCGCTCGGGAGGTCGGGTGGTGGCGGTAAGCGGTTTTTTGAAGGACGGAGTCGGGAAAGTTGTTGGCGCCGATGGTCGGGTGACTATTGATTTTCGCGTGGATCTTTACGCATCCGAATTTGGCGGGAACAATCTGTACACCGAAGAGTATCTCGGGGTAAGGGGAGTGGTGGTAGATAGTGGTGAATTCACGCTGGAACTGGGAAGAGGTAGATCGGATCGGGATTTTGAGGGCCTTGTTCGGGGAACCGAATCCCTGTTTGCGGAAGTGTACGCATCGATCGACAACCATTTCGAGTTGATCGGACCACGAATTCCGCTTCATGCGTCACCGTATGCGATGCGTGGGAACAGTGCGGTAATCTATGGTGAAGGTGTTCCACGGGCGGAACGGCCCACGGCTCCGGTTGGTACGCTGTACGTGGATAAATTGGATGGGAACCGGACGTATCGAAGATTGAATGGTGGCTGGAGGTTACTGGACGATTAGACCGGCGTTTCTCCCCTCATCCCCCGGCCCCTTCTCCCGATCACGGGAGAAGGGGAGTATTTGAAAGGTCTGAAAACGGGGAGACATGTGAAACCATCTTTTCCTGGTCTCCTGTCGTCATGAGCGTGGTGAGAGAAAACTTAACGGAGTTTCTGGTGAGCAAAAGCGAGGATAGCAGCATGAAGACAAATGAGAATAGTATCGGTTGGGGGGGGATGGTTCGGGTTTGTTTCTTTTTGGCGGCACTGGGGGCTACGGGGGTATGGGCGCAGGGCGAAGGGGCCGGTGACCTGACGCCGAGTTTGAGTGAATGCATGAATATGCACGGCGATACGGTGCGGTCGGTTATCTCCGAGGTGTCGCGGCAACGCGCCGACCTGGTTAGCGAAAAACGGCGAGTTCTGGATTCGTTGCTGGAGCATGATGCAACATTGGTGGAAAAGAAAAACCAGTATGAACAGGTGCGAAACGAAACGGACTCCACGTCGCGGGCACGGGCCGGGGAGCTTGCCCGGGAAACCATGCGCATACGGAGTGGTCTGTATGAGCACGAAGCTGTTCTCTCTATTGAAAACGACCTGAACGCGGTTATTCGCGAACGGGCTGCGCTGGTCGATTCGCTGATAACACTGTTTCCCGAATGTTCGGATGCGTTCGAACGGTTGAAAAGATAATCCACTCACAGGAGCATACAGGCCCAATGTGCCGGTACCAAACTCATTATTTCAGGGATGTTGCGAACATGTTGTGTAACGGAAGAGTAGGAAGCTTGTTGTCTCTTCGTGTGTTCACCCTTTGTGGTATGGTGTGGCTTCTGGCGGGAGCTGTTCATTCGACTGCATGGGGGCGAGTTGTTTATGTTGATGCGTCGAACAGCGAGGCGGAAGTCAAAGATGGAACCTCCTGGGAAACTGCATACGATGTGCTTGGGGATGCTTTTGTTAATGTGAGGGATAATGATGAGATTTGGGTTACGTGGGGTAAATATGTTCCAGATGAGGAAACCGGCTACTTCACAGTTGGATCTGTATCAAAAGTTAGTATCATCGGTGGATTCGACGGTACCGAATCTTCACCGGATGAGCGGCAACCGTCAAGAGTTTCGCTGCTGAGCGCCGACGTCAAGGGCGATGATGCCATTGTAGAGGGAAAACCTAAAAATACTGGGGATAACAGGCCAGGTCTACTTTATGTTTACGATACTGAGCAAATAGTTCTGGAAAATCTTCTTTTTAAGGGCAGTCTTACTCGTGGTACTCTTTATGGATACACATGCAGTGCACGCTTATTCAGATGCAGATTTCAGGATAACCATGGAGCAAGCCTCGTTGGATTCAGCGATTTTGATTCTTTGGTGTTTGACCAGTGCACATTCGAGAGAAATCTCGGAGACGGATATGCCGTAGTTGAACTCGAAAACCTTTCGTCGATGAAAGGTGTTGCGGAGTTTGTCCGTTGCCGATTCTCGGACAATACCGGCCTGGCTCCCGTACTTGCGGGGAAAAATGTGCGGTTGTCTGTGTTTCATTCGCTATTCAATAATAATGAAGGTGAAAAAGCGGGAGCGATAGTGTCTTCGGAGGCGGAGTCGTACATTACCAATTGTGTGTTTTTCAATAATTACGGAGAGGCTTACTCCGGTGCGATATACCACTATGACCCGAGTGGTGAGCATGCTGTCGAGAACTGCTCATTCTATAGAAATACCTCCGGCGGCTGGGAGGAGCGATCGGCTGCGATTGTCTATGCCAAGGCAACGGCAGGAAACAAGATCATAGTGCGCAACAGTTTTGCATTTGAGAACTATGGGTCTGATGATCAGTCGATTCTGTGCACAGATTGCGGTGATGACCTGTCACTCGAATCTAACTGGTTTCAGGAACTTCATCCGAGTGTTTCGCCGCAACTCATCACTTCGGACAAAAAAATCAAATGGGAAAATAGCTTCGGAACTGAATCGGATGAACTGAACATTCACAAAAGATCCCCGCTTCTCGATGCCGGAGTCTCGATGGAAGCAAATCTGCACCCTTCTTTCCCCAGAAACGACGATGGGTTACCGGTTGACTTCACCGGCAGACCGCGCGTTCGGTACAAAGTTGATATCGGGGCCTACGAAAACCAGTACAGGATTTTCTACGTCGACAGTTCAAACGTTAGCACCCCGGGCCAGGACGGTTTATCATGGGAGACCGCCTTTTCCGATCTGCGGCAGGCCCTCGGGATTGCAGGTGATTACGACGAAGCATGGATTGCCAAAGGCACCTATTTCCCTGCGAAAGCAACTGCTACAAGTGCTCAAAGCGAAAGTTTTGGCTTTTACTACACTTGGATATATGGTGGTTTTGAGGGTTTTGAAAATGAGAGGGATCCTCGTGAACCTTTCAAGCATAAAACAATTATTAGTGGTGATCTGGGACAGAATGATCATGAGGGATTTTTCGACGACAATAGCCATGTGTTAATCAGTGACTATCACAATGACATAGTAGTGGACGGTCTGCATATTACAGGTGCGCGGGGAGAGTATGCCTGGGATGTCTATTTTTGTGAACCTGCACGGGCATCGATCTCTCGATGCTCTTTTTCAGAAAACAACGTAACTGTAGCCCCGCTGTCGATCGACGATTTCGATGAGTTTTCTATCGTCGATTGCAGATTCGAGAACAATACCGGTGAATTCTGCGGGGGGATTCAACTTATAAATGGTTTGAGCACTGAGGGTGAAACCAATTACAGAGGCATATTTGATGCTCGTGACTGTCGCTTTGTCGGCAACTCAGGCGCGTATGGTGTCATCTCGACAGATCTCGACGACCGATCACAGCTAAGGATTGGACATTGCGAGTTCGTCGATAATACCGGTGTACATGCTGGTGCTGTATTTACAAACCTCTCGCAGTCAAGTGTTACGAACAGCCTGTTCGCCGGTAACTCCGCGGATCTGCGAAGCGGAGCAGTGTGGCACAATACTCCGGTCACACTGAATAACACCATTACGAATTGCACCTTCGTCGACAACGTGGTCATAGGTGATGAAACCGATTCTTCTCGTGCCGGGGGGGTATTGTTTACCGGAGATGGACTGAGTATTGCCGGAGTAGTAAATTCGGTCTTTCAGAAAAACTTTTCTCCCGAATCTCAAAGTATTGTTTGTGAAGACTGTGTTGACGGGAATTTCAGCATTCAGGCGTCCTACCTTGATGAGAATGAACCGTTCACTCCCGGTTTTGCCGCTCCAGACAACTATGCCGGCACCGACGGCCTCCTTGGTACGGTCGACGACGGACTGGTGCCGATTGACATTTCCCCATTGGTGAATACCGGCGTTGAGCCCCCGGACGGTCTGACGCAGAACGCGGTAGACCTGGCCGGAAACCCCAGATTCGTCGATGCAATAGATATCGGGGCATACGAGTTCCAGGGCACACCACGTGACCGGCTTATTCCCATCATCGGCACCGTGGTCAACAATTGTGACGGCACCAACACAGTTTCCCTCGGGTATGAAAATCCAAATGATTTTTCGGTAAACCGGCCCGTCGGGCAGCATAACAGGTTCACGGACAATACCGACCACGGGCAACCCTCCGTTTTTGAGCCCGGAAGGCATGAAGACGTTTTCTCGACCGATTTTGCGGGAGACAGTACTACCTGGATTCTGGAATATCATGCCGGAACAGTGTTCGCGGACTCGAGACCGGGTGTTTGTCCCGGAGCAACGATTCTTGCCACCCTGAAAAGTCTTCAGGCAGTTCGCGGAGATACTCTTTCCCTAGATCTGAACAGGAAAGTGGCCGATACCGATAATGGATACTACGTTTATCTGAACGACGTTGAAATCGACGACCTTACCTGGTCCGTGATTTCACAACCATCGGGACAGTCGGCAGTAACGGTTACCTCACCGGAAAACGTACTTCGTGTTGTCCCCGGTCCGGCGTTGGTCCCGGGAGACGAATTCACGTTCAGGATAGAGGTTCGCAGCCCGACATTTCTTCAGGCGCCGGACACCGCCCTCGTCACCGTCGAAGTCGTAAACCCCGGCTTCGACCTCCGCGCCGTTTCGGTAACCCACAACACCGAAACCGGTCTGATAGAAGGTTCGTTTGAGGCTCGGCGTAATGAGCAGGCGCTTCTTTTCTCGCAGAAACGCCTGTATCTGTTCGACGGCACTCGTCTCGATCCGACCTTCGACCGTCAGTCGCTGCCGTTTTTGTCCGGGGTTGGGATCGACGAGGTCGAGCCCCCGGAGTCGCGGGGCGGGACGGCCGAATGGGGGACTTATCGGTTCAGCGTCGAGCCGACAATTTCAAGCGTGCATGGTGTGAACGGACTGTCCACGGGAAAACCACTGGCCGAGTGGGCCCAAAACAAACCGGAACTGACGGTTGTTCTTCCTGTCACCGATCAGGTGCACCCGGTGCGTCTGAAGGAACTTGTGGTGCCGGTGGATTTTACGGGGCCTTATACCAAAGTCACCGCTACTCCCGCGGGCCCGTACTCTCAGATGATCACCTGGGAAAGTTTCAAGGAAGATCCCTCCAGTCTGCGGCTTCACATCCGCCCCTTGGGCGACGACCCCGACTTGCCGCAGGACTCAACTATTGTCTTCACCGAAGACGAACTCGGTCGAACCGGAATTCGGGTCGATGGCCTGCAGGACAGCAGGCGCTATCGTTTTGAACTCGATGCGACCGACCGGTTGGGAAACCGTGCCGTCTCACGCGCCGTTAGTGAAACACCGAGTGGTCGATACGCTCTGTTCGGCACCCTCGTGGGAGATTACGTACAAATGGGGGATACACCCGCGAAGGTGTATCTGTTCAAGAGTGAGGATTACGCAAAGCGTTTCGTGAGCGGGGCGCTGGATACGCTTATGTCCGCCGTCGCGGATACGGCCACCGGCTTTCGCCTCGAAGGACTGACCAATGCGACGTACGTTCTCGGCATTTCGGCCGACGGATATGGACCGGTTGAAGATATCGTTACGATTAACAGAAAAGACGAAGGTCCCGTAGCGGTGCCGTTGGTGCCCAACGATCTTCTTGCTCCCCGGGCCGTGCGCGTTCGTCAGATGGACGGCACGGGAGACCTCGAATTGTCGGTTCTCGCTCAGCGCAGGTTCCCCCTGGAATCGCCCGAACTCGTTCGGCTGCGCTGGATGGGCGGATGGCCCGAGGCGGTGTCCGATGAGGAAGTGTTTGCGGTTCGCGAATATGGCGAAGGTATCAACAGTGACGGGAGCGTCACCTGGGTGATCACAATCGACCGTGATTCAATTGCATCGAAAATACTGTCGCGTACACAAAGTTTCGATGAATATGTTCAGTACGTGGATGCCGAGCTGGTGACCGGAACGCCGTCGTTTTCGGCGTTTCGCTCCGGCACCTGGAGCTATCCTCATCAGCGGGAAAACGGCAAGATGCAACTGTTTGCCCCTCAGACATTCAGGAAACCGACCAGGCCGCTGGTCAGTCGTCCGCTAATGGATCCGGAGGGTGGAAGATTCGGCACGATCCGGACGTCGGCCGGAGTCGGGTATGAAGCTGTTGCGCAATGGGTAGAACTGGACGAATCCGGAGTCCCCACCGATCGGGTCGATACCCGGGTCTTACCTGTCGGCAATGCAACAGGCGCGACGAATCAGGTTCTTGAATCGAGTGTCCCGGTTTACCTCCGCCGGGTGGACTGGTACAAAGCTGGGGCGGTTTCTCGGGGAAGAGAGGGTATTTTACCCGCGATTCACAAGGAGTCCGCTTTATCGACCGTGGCACGCGACGATTCTTCAGCTATCAGTGCGAAACCCGGCGCCGCGATGTTCAATTTTGAGATGGATCGGGCGGGTGACCATCATGTTCTGGTTCGTTTCGAGTGGGGTGACAAGGGGAATTCGTATACAGAGCGGCAGTTCATCTTTCGTTCGGCGAATCGGTCGAAAACCATTCCGGTATTGATCAATGGTATCGAGCACTCCGTTGATGTCACGATTTCAGACGAGGGCGGGTGGGTAGCGGTTGGCAAAATGTCGCCGGCAAAGGGTATCAATACAATCAGTCTGCCGGCCACTACAAACGGGATTGTACCCATTGCCGTTGCAGTCATTCCCATAGTGAGAGGCGGCAGACTTGCGGGTATCCTCGGTGAGCTTGCTTCTTTTTCAATCGATCGATTCCCTCTTGAAGGAATGCTGCGAACAACCGTTGGTTTTGTGCAGGAGGGGCTGAAGAAGGATACTGACTACAACCTGCATGTGGTTGTACGTGATCAGTTCGGAAATACCTCTGATACCGTGTCCTTTTTCGGGCTCAGAACTAACGATCGAACGATCCTCAGCGGTTTAATGATTCACGAGAAAGAGCAAACCGGCAACCTGGTCATGTCCACGCCGCCCGCCGGCATTCTGGGTAGTATTGCGCCTCCGAATCGGGTAACGGATATCCGATTGAGTTCGGGAGGGGTAGAACAGCAAATATCACTGCCGGGGGAATTCAGGGAAGATGTGCCGAATGCAATCGTCATTCCACGTGATTCCCTGAAAGAGGAACTACTTACAAACGACAAGTTCAGCCACATCGCCTACTATGACGACGTCGCGCTTCGACTCGCCCGATATGACGAACAATATCACACGATCCGGGGAAGATACGTGACGATCGATACCGCCTGGAGCGGATGGGTTGGAACTACATGTACCATATCCAGAATCGACAGGATAAATCGAATATTCGGACCAGACTTGTACAGGTATCACTGGTCCTTTACCTACACGATCCCGGTCAGGGACACGACGCGATGGTATCATGCGGGTTATCCTCTCGACGCGGACCTTCGTGCCGCTCAGGAATTCCGGCCCGTCACCCCGGTCGTCATGAAAGTCCCCGACACGTCCAGCCGGTCGATTGATTTGCTTTGTGATAACCTGAACACCGAGAACGACGGGTCCGTCAAAAAGCAGATGGCTGGCACGATGCTGGTCACATGGATTCCCGGGTCCATGTGTGCCGACAGCAGCGACACGTTACTGTCCTTTGGAAACGCTTTCGTGGCCGGTCCCAATGGCTGGATTGCGTACGAGCCTTCGTATCAGGGAGCGTTCGACAGTCGGGTAGGCCCCTGGCGGTATCATCCGGAGAAGGGTGAAGACTACGTCGGCAGTCACCATCAGTGGCTTGACTTCGATGAAACCGGTACGTCGGGCGGAGGCATGTTTTTTCCCAACATGAACGATTCGGTGGAGCATCGGAAAATGGTGGACGGCCTGGTCGAACCGGCGGCCATTTCCACTCGAATCTATCTTGGTCCGGAGGATGTAAGCCGCGACGGTTCCGAAGGTGAAAAGATCGGCCTCTGGGTACTTCCCCGGCATGGAAACAGTGAATCCAACCGGTACTTCTACTGGGGAATCGACGGGGTACCTGTCGTTGGTGCGCCGGCGGACGCATTCCACAATGAGGCGGGAGAACCAACCTGGAAAAGAGGACCGTCGGTTACCATTCTCGACACGGGTTATCATACGGTCGACCTCGTAATGAAAGACGATGGGGTCGGTTTCTACGGTGTTGCATTGAAAAAGGGGGCGGAATCCGTTCCACCATTCTCCCGTGCGGACCTCGCTCGCTGGGGAAGTGCCGGGTTCGATATCGATCTCTCTCTCAAAGACCTGTCGGCCGATACGAAACACCGGGTACGGTTTGTCGCCACCGATCGCTACGGCAATACAGAGGATACCACCGAGATTACCGTCTCAACGCTCGAGGCGCCCAGTCGAGTACCCGCGGTAGTGATTACCCCGGCCGAGCCGCTCGACAATGGATACGCCCGTACGCTTACGCCGTCTTTCGACCTGGGGCTTGACGGTCGGTTTCGCGATCCGCTCGACATCGAGCTTCGGCTCGAGCGCCGGGACGGGGAAACGGTAACCCAATTGGCTGCCCCGGGCGCCGATCGAGTGGAAGATGAGAACCGCTGGTCGGTTGGGACAGAGAATCCTCTTCAGGAGTTCCCTCTTTCCGGACTGGTCAATGAGAGTAACGGATATGTCCTGTTTGCACGAGCGTATACGGGAGAAATGAGTGGTGATTGGACACGTCTGGTGTTCGGCGCGCTTGCCGACGGTTCCGAGACGCCGCGGATAGTCGAGATCGAGGCGCCGGAGGTGGACCTTGGTCCGTGGATCAGACTTCGATACGTCCGGGGTGTACAGGATGTAAACGGCAATATCGTCGGGGATCTCGAGGTGGTGTTTCATGAAGAGAACCGCTTTGCCCCCACGCAGCGACTGTTTCTCGAAGGGGCGGTCATTACGACGGTCCACAGTGGTGACCCGGTTGTGCATCATTCGATTGAAACGGTCACGGGCGGGAGCTTCGTCTGCTATGACGACCTTGGGGGTGCTCTTTCGGCCCTGCGGGATGTGACACTTCCTTATGGACGATACCGCACCACGGCAACCTCGGATTCACTACAGTTGAGTGAAATATCGAACGGGGTCTGGAAAATCGAAGCCCGGGAAGCGTTTATTTACGACGACAAGGATATCCCGGCCGGGATTTCCGGAGATCCGGTCGAGCCCAAACCGGTGCTGTTGACCTCGTACCACATTGTAGATCCTTTCCATACCGGCTCCGTCGATCGATTCTTCATGCGGAATGTACTGAATTTCAGCTCCATTCAGGATGGGTTCCATCTGGCAGCGTGTATCGCAACATTTGAGCGGAAGCGGGCCGATGTGGACACTTTCACCATCCGGGCGGCCGGAAGTTGTTATGGTTGCGGTCCGTACCTGCGTTTTTCGGTTCTGAGTCCGGCCTATCTCGATGAGGAATTCTCGGCGAATGAAAAGCTTACCGATCCGGTGCTGCTGGAATATACGTCGGACGACGAAGACTATCGGGCCGACTTGAGTGAACCGAACTACGTGACGGAATCGCGGATCACCGGAGCGCGATATGCGGGATGGCGCCTGAAGATCAACAGCTACCACTTACATGCCGACGGGGTGACGCTCGACGATTTTGCCGTAGCTCCGGATAACCTGACCTTCGTTGAGGTAGAAAACGGTATTGAGGATCGGTATATTCCGGGTTTCTCCGGCATACGCATTACCGGAAGACCGTCATTGAACAATCACGCGTTGCACTTTTTCGATGTGGGCCTCACGAATTCACTTTCGGATGTTCGCCTTCGCACGCCGAACGATTACATTTTCGGGGATATTCCCAGTGCCCGGTTTCAGCCCGAAAGCGAGGGAAGGGAATATGCGTTGACCTTTCCGGCGGGATGCCGGTTGTATACGCCGTCCTGGAAAGACGACGGGATTTTTCGTGAATCTTACGATATCGATTCGGAGAATGACACGATTGTGGCCGTCGTTCCCGATGCGGCAACCCACGGCGGCGACGCGTTCCACCTGAGCAATGATGGAATAGACGAGCTTTTGGCCCAGGGTGTCTATGAGCGTACTGTTGGGTCACTTTCAGACGATCGTTGGGGGCTGCGAATTCACGGAGGGCTGAAGGTTACCTATGCGGCGCGGGACTTTCAGATCGATATATCTCCGCGGGAGAACGGTTATCCTCTGTTCACCGTAAATGAAGGATTCTTCGAGAAGCAGTCCGGGGACATACCGGTGACCGCGGGTTCGATCGATCTGTACTCGGATATGACTATCAACCGGCTGTATGCAAAGAAAGAGTTTACTGGCGGAACGGCCGCGGCGAGTGTCCGGCTGCGGGAGTTTGGCGGAAATATGACAATTCCGACCGCCGGTTTTGATATCGTAAATACGACCGGTGGTATAAAACTACTGCTTCTGAACCCTCAACTCGAGGTGGCGGGGCTGAGAATTACGGAGCGTAATGAATCGATTGGGAACTGCCAACTGCCGACAGCCGCAATCGACAATGCCGGATTCGATTTCAACAAACTGCCGGTCAATCTCAACGGCAGGATCGAGATGCCCGACGATCTTGGGAAGTGTCTCGGGCTTGGTGACGCACTGGAACAGGTTTCCGAGAAGGTCGGATCGTTTCATGTGGATCGGGTGCATCTGGGGTACGAGCGCCGGTTGGACAATCCGCAAAAAGACAGAATTCTGGTTGGCGCTGATGCAACATTGACGCTGGGTGATGCCTTTTCGGTCCTCGGATTGGACGGACAGCGGATCACTCTGGACCGATGCGTAGCCGCCAGGGAACGTAACGGCAACTGGTCGCTCGAAGAATTCAACGCACGGGCATTCCCGCTGCCGTTCCGGGTCGGTATAGGTCCGGGGAATTTTGCCAACGCCGTCTTCTGGAAACGTGACGGCGCGGCGGAAGAGAGGGGCAAGGATTACGTGGAGCTGTATACCGGTGGTCACGGCCTGTCGTTGTCGTATACCAAAGGAAACCATCCGGAAAAAGAAGACAGCCCTCAAGGCGACAGCCTTCGATTCCGCATGCAGAACTGGTCGATTCGCCTGACCGACGATTTCCCGTTGAAAGCCTTGCGTAATATGACCATGCTCATCGACACCATGGACTATGTGAAAGACATGAGCGATAAGGACGGACGGGGACGAATCACGAAACTTGCCGCCGCGGCCGTGTACCGGCCGCCGAACGGCCGACTTGCAATCGGGGATTACGGCCTGGGTGGGGTGACCATCAAGCTGGAAACCGTCTATGGAACCAAGAATGAGGGTGAAGAGTCGAATCTGACAAAGCTCGATGCGTGCATTCTGGTGAGCTACGAGACGCTGCAGATCGGAGACGAAGTCTACAATATGACCTGCGGAAAGAACGGGAGTTCAGAGTTCCGGATCTATCTCGACGGCAGCTTTGAGATGAAGGGATGCATCACGTTCAAAGACGACATCGGCGTATATCCCTGGCAGGCTCAGAATGCAAAAATCTATCTGGATCCGGGTGAAGAAGGCACAACCGCCATTTTCACTATTAAGTCCGGTGAGGGATTCAGTGCGGGGCTGTACAACGTTCGGCTGAAATCGGATCCGGAACAGGTAGACAACAAGGTGCTGAAGAAACTCGATGTTCTCTTGAATGCACGCATAGCATACGATGCGAAAACCCGCAAAGTTTCTCTGGATTCCCTGGATGCCAGATGGTTGGTCATGCATGAATTCGTGAACAACGAGGCGCTTCGGTTAACGCTCGATACCGTGCAGATCGGGTATCACTCGGGTGAATCAAAGACATGGGGTGAAGGGGACGAGCGGGAAACCGTCGGTAATGCGTTCTGGTTTGTTGCCACGCCGCGATTCGATTTCAAACTGCGCGACAAGAATTCAGATTTCAATGTGAAACCGACCATGGGCTTCCTTTTCAACGTGAATAATAGTCCGGGTGAAAAAATTGAACTGGTCTGGAAAGTTGCCGGTGACTTCAAAACGACAGTCGGAGGACTGGATTTCGGCGGCGAGTTCGAGATCGATGAACACAGGGTCGGCTTTTCAACGGCGTACGTGAGTTTTGGCAAAGTTTCCGATTACATGGAGCTGGAAGCCGAGCAGGATTCCGTCAAAACGCCTCCGGCGATCACGAATATGGGTATCGACGGAAAGGTCGGTGTCGTTTTTGAGAACGTCTGGTGGGTATACGGTAAAGGGTTCGATGGTGATAATTTCGTCGCTCGACCGCAATTCTCGGTCACCAGAGGCATTCCGGCGGGACCGGTGGAAGTTGGCGGAACCTTTGTTTTCGACCGGCTGTTTCAGAAAAATCCGGGTATAGGAATAAAGGACATATATGTGCAGGTGGGGGAATCCCTGGGCAACTCGCGGATACCCACCGGCATGTCGGTATTCATCGACGGACAAAAGCCGTTTGTGCATCCTGAGTTCGATGTACCGCCGAAAATGGTTATCCCCATTCCGCTCGAGCTGACCGACGACATAAAAATCGCATCGGCGCTCATGGAGTTCGGTATCGATCCTCCGGTCGAAACGGGCTTGCCCTACGAAACGTGGTACTTCCGGGGGACGGCACAGGTGGAGATACCGAATATCGGAGAGCTCGATGTGGATATCGCACTCGAAAAGCCGCATCCGTGGGAAAACGTTACCGGTATCCGTCACGCCATACTCAAACTTCACCTTACCGGTGCAACGCGCATACCTCTGGGGACGACGCCGTTTTACATTGCCGGATTTCGGGGAGCGCTATACGACGGCAGCGGGCAGCCGGAGGGGGCCATACTCTGCAAGTTACCTCGCCTTAACCCCGGCCTGAAGATGGAAGCCGGTATTTTCCTCGAGTTCACGCAACCCGATGTAGTCAACGGTGATGTCGGGTTCTGGGTCCAACTCAACGAACTCAATTTCGGTACCAGCGGTGATTTCAAAGCGCTCAAGGGGGTTGTGAATGCCGAGGCCTGCGCCGCATTGTATAATGCCGGCCGGGCTTTCCACGGACATTTCGACGTAACCGCCGACCTGGGACTGTCGCTGCGCGGACTGTTTGTTGTCGATATCTGGAATGACGGCAGACCGAATTTTACGTCCTCGGCAACCGCCAGTGTCGGTTTGAGGCGGGGTTCATTGTACAAAGGTCGATGGATAAAGATCCCTTCGGGAACAAAGTGGTTCGGTGGCCTGTTCACGAAAATGGGGAATTTTACAAACAATCAGAAGGGCGCCGCAACCGGCGTGCGTGTCCTTGGGAAATCCTATGGCGTCGGCATTATCGGACGCAGTTTCAAGATCGGCAATCTGAGTGGGTATCGCCTCAAGCAGGCGCCGGTTATCCTGATGGGAGCCGCATCGCCGCAAGCCCTTGACGGTGAACCGTTCGCGTTGGCAAAGACGGTTGTTCCAGACGAAGGTGAGTACAAATTGCAGCCCATGTACCTCGATCTCGAGGGGGGAGAGGTACTGTATCTGATCGGTGCGGCGGGCGACGGCAATTTCGAGTGGCCGGAAAATGCGCTCCGCATTGTCTATTATGAAAACGATGTCCCGTATATCGACGACAATCCGAATCACTATGTTTTCCATGAAAGCATTGAAGACAGCAGCGGCTGGGTTATCGAAAGTGAGATCGATGGGGAGGTTGAAGCCTTCAACCAGCTCGCCCGTCAGTGGGTGAATCCCTGGGACGCCGAAGAGTCGAAAGAAAAGGGAATGTTGTCGATCGCGATGCCGGCGAATATGGCGGGACGCATCAATTATATGGTCGCAGCCGGTCTGAGGCCGCCTCGCGCCAAACTGCATGCGGAAACCGTCAACGACTCAATTGTCCGGTTTTCGGGCACTATCGAAAACTTTGTCGGATCGATTCGCACGATAGTCCGCGATACGTGCGGTTCTTTCACTCCCGACTGTGTCAACGATACCATCCTCAAACAGGTGATGCGTCCCGCATTCTACTATATCGTGCGGGAACCGACCGTCCAGGATAGTGGAAAGCTTGACGATTACCGATATTCCTATTATCCGATTCCGGCCGAACAGCTTAAAAACGCTGATGTCGACACGAACGGCACCACGCTGACCATCAATTCCCTGGAATGGGATGCGGCGAAACACGGTCTGCCCGGCACCTATGTGTTTGGCGCCGATGTTGAGCTGGTCGATTTCATTTCGTATGATCAGGAAGGCAACAAGACCGTGCTTTCCGACGAAATCGTCGATTCGGCGGCGATATTCCGGGACGAGCCGTTTCTGCTGACGGAAGCGGCGAGTGGCGATACCACGGAACTGGTGGTCGATTTCGACGATCCGCTCCAACCGCTTACCGGCGTAACCGCAACCGGCAGTCCGCTCGACTCCAACGCGGTCGGGGCGGATGAATCCCGGACGATTTTCGTGACCTGGAACAATGAGCAGAAGCGCGGGTTGAACGGGTACCACGTTACCTGGTATCCCACCGGCTATCCCGATATGAAACGCACGAGCGTTCTGGGCGACGTTGGAGAGCACCGGATAACAATTCCCGTAGTGGCCGACAGTATCTATGCCGATAATCTCGAGGATGCACGTGGTATTCGCGGTCTCGATACGATCGGGGTGACCTACGATACCCTTCGCGATACCTTTTCCGTTTTCCAGGAGTATGTGCTCGACTCTATAAAACGGGATACCATTCTGGGAACGACTGTCGAACACCGGATCGAGCGCCCGATCTACCGGGACACCATTGTGCTCACCATCGATACTCTGTACACCACAAAAGAGAACAAGTCGAAGTCTCGGCCCAATCGGGTCTGGGGCGACTCCGTGGGGATCGAATACTATCGTGCGAGCGAGTATACGGTAGTCGTGAGTCCGGTCTACCCCCGTCTGGACACGACCCGCTACGACACCCATTGGCGCGGGATCGGCCTGGACGAGCCACGAGTGGAGACCCGCTGGACTTACGGGCGACACGACTCCTTGTCGGATACCACGACGGTTTCTCTGGGGACCTCACAGGGGGCGGAACGCAACGCGCTGACGCTGACACTGCTCGATGAGACCGGGACCGAATCGGTGAGTAATCGGGTGCTGGAGGTGCCGCTCAACGAGGGCCGGGCTTTTACCGCCCGCGTTTCGGTGTCGGAGGCGAATTTTGAGGATGCGGATCCGTCGAATTATGCCGAGATCATGTCGGCGCTTCGTCCGGTCGAGGGGGGCGGGATTGAAGACATTGCAAGCCCTGTTATTGGGATGCAGTCCCGGATCATCGGTCTTGCCGAAGAGAGCATCGTTCCGCTGATGTTCAATCCGGTATCCCGCACGCTCACCTGCAGAGAGATGTTCGGCAACGACTGTCCTTATGTCGATGAGGAAACCGAGGCGCCGTTCGACCCGGATTCCGGTGATATAGTGACGGGATCATGTTACGAAACACCCTGTGAAACACCTGAGTACTGTAATGATACCTCCGCCTACTGGGATCAGGCCGCCTGCGAACAGTGCGACGGCATGTCGCCCGACAATCGTCTTCCCAGAAATGACCCGTGCAACGGTCGTCCCGGGGAAATTGTCCGCAAACGCACCCCGTTCGGCGACTATCCGGTGCATATTTACGCGGTGAATAACGGTCGTCGATCTATGCCGGTACGTTCCGACGGAACGAATGCCGCCCCGGCACTGTATGATTCGGTCGTGTTCCGGATTACACCGCCGACTCCGCTTATCAGAAACGAGAGCAGCGGACTGGTACTGGGCGACCGGGCCGATACGCTGCACTTTGCCGTGGACGATCTCTGGCTGCCGGCGACGGAATCCGAAGACGCGGTCGACAAGGGCGCCTCCAGAATGCCGAGCATGGTTCTTACCTGGCGAAGCGGGGGAGCAGACCGTTCGCACACGGTAGAGATCAAACCCGAATGGTTGAGTCCGGTGGACTCCGCGGATTACCATAATCGCACCGATCTGGTAACCGCTTCCCCATGGGAGCTGCATCTTCCGGTGGATTCCAACCTGGTGGGCCGCGATCTGATCACAGAAGGTGAAGAGTTCTCGGTGTTTTTTACTCTTTACAACCGAGACACCACCAATGCCGGCGAAGATATCGCCACCGCCGGTAATTCCTGGCCGGTGCGATGGTTGTATAACGCCCGCGATCTGGAATGCCCGGACGAGTACGACGAAGACGGCACCTACGGTGATTTTGTCATGAACTATATCGGCACCTACCCGAAAAACCTGGGCATCGACACCGGCGATGCGGCAAACAACGATTCGGTGACCATGCTGTTTTCCGAGATCTATGATGACGACGAGAGCAACTACCGTTTGTTGGTGCGTAGAGTCAATCTGGTTGGTGAAAAGGACTCTACCTATGATACTTTGCAGTACATCAGTGATTTTGAGATAAAGGATCACGGAATAGTGTTCCGGACGCCCCAAAGCGTGGAAGTCGATACGTTGGTACAATTTATTGCCCAATATGAAGATTCCGCATCTCCGTGCTATCGTAAGGATTGGGGAACAAAACAGACTCTCAGAACAGTAGTCAAAGCTCAATATGAGATTCAGCAGGTGGGGAAAGGTTTCAGGATTGTGGCCGTCAACAGGGAGAATGGTCAGGATCCCAATTCCCTGGTATTCTACAGTATCGGCGTCACGGGATGGCCTTTGCCGGCGTGGCTCTCCTACAAACTTGAGAAACATGGTGTAATTGCCATGAAGCGAACCAACATTGTTGGAGCGAAAATTACCGACGAGAACGAGCAAAACCCGAGATATGTGTCCAAGCTGATCATTGTCGAAGATCCCCCGGTGCTCGTTCGTTCGAATGGTGATACGCTGCCTGAGGTATTCAGCACCTATCCGGGCGAAGCATTGCATGTGAAGGAAAATCGTGCCTTGTTCTCACCATACGATGCTCCAAAAAGTCGCGTCGTCTATTCATTCAAGGGTTCCGCCGAGATTGAGACCTCCGGGGCAATAGCGGTCGATGCCGAGAAACTGTCGCCTTTGACGGTGAAACGTATCCTGACAATTATCGACACTTCCGGAGAAGCCATTGACACGACCGTGGGGATTTCGCAGTTCGCTTTTGAGTTCGTACCCCGGTTGGCCGAGACTGAACAGATCACCGTGCCCATGCAACGTCTTTTGAAAATCAGAAGGTCTTCCGACCACTACGCCCTGCTTGTCCGGCTTGACAACAGTATGATAACAAACTGGGAAACCGCGCGGGATTCGGGATTTTATTTCACGGACGACCGGATGCGACCGATTCCGTTTGAGATCGAAACAGTTGACTGGAACCGCGAGACCATGACCGTGTGGATCGGGGCCGAACGGATCGATCCGTCGTCCGGGCATTTCAGCTTCTATTTCCAGCCGGGCACCACCCCGGTATCGCCCGAGCGGGCACTCTGGTCCGCCTACCGCGCGGTGTTCCACTGCGATCACGAATCGGGCATGACCGACCGAACCGGATCCGGATATCAACTGCGCTTTGAACATCCGTCGGCACTCGGCACCGGCATGGCCGGCAGTGCGGTCTGGCCCTCGGGACCGGCCGTCCGCTCCTGGCCGGACAAACAGCCGCTCAAGCCCAACGATGATGAAGTGATGGTGTCCGCCTGGATTAAAACTCCGCGCGCGGTACCGGAGACCGTACCGATATTCGGCACGATCGATGCCGACGGAACTACGCGATTCGAATTCTCGCTCACCTCGGCCGGGGCGCTGCTGTTGAAAATCGGGAGCGATACGCTGAACACGATCGGCGGCGTGGTCGAGCCCGGCGTCTGGCTCAATGTTGCGGCCAGCTACGGCGCCGGGACCCACGACGGGTACGGGACCATAACCGTGAACGGCATCGAGATCGCCCGAGGGCGGATGAACAGTGGTGACCAGGTTCGGTTCGATGATCGCGGTTCAATAGCAGTTGGCGGTCGGATCGACGGCACACCGTTTCCGGGTGCGCTCGATGAAGTGCGCATTGCCGCCCGAAGGTTCCATACCGATCGGCTGAGACTCGATTGGCTCAGTCAGCGCCTTCGCAATGATTTCTTCACAGTCCCGCGCGGTGTTTCCGCGGTGACGAGTATCACGAGTCCCGGATACCGCCTGACTCCGTCGGTTC
>CAYFVL010000025.1:0-32928 GCA_964346405.1 uncultured Fibrobacterota bacterium | reverse complement strand
GCTCGTTCTCGGCTGCGAAACTTGGGCTAGGTTAATTTAATTGAAGAGCGCATGAAAATGCAAGATCAGGCGGGGGCGACCGACGATTCACCCGCTGAAAGAGCTGTCCTTTTCCCGCTCACGAAACCGGATATACAGCTCCGCCTTCTCGAAGGCAACTGCTTTGGTCTTCTCAAAGCCGGTCGTGTTGTTTTCGAGGAATTCTCGGATTCCCGATAAAGTTTTCAGGTCGGGTGCCGTGACAATAAGCGTCTGTAGAAATCCGATGAACACCAGATGGGATTTGCTGAGATCCCCAAGAGTATCCCAATGCTCTTTCGCCCAATCGAAAAAGATGTCCGGGCAAGCGGAGTTCCGTGCCGCTCGAACAAATACGGTTCGGAGATCCTGACGCCTTACCGCATCGGTGAGTGAATAGTCGAGATAACGCTTCAGCAGATCGGCCTTCTCGAATTCACCAAGCGTCCCCAGCAAAGCCATTTTCTCTTCTCCGCCCTCTTTTTCTTCATACGCTTTACGCACTTTTTCAAAGACCTCTTCCTCCCCGGTGTGAGATACCGCGCTCAGGCAGGCGGATCGGATATCCGGATCTATCGGAGTTCCGTCAAGATAGCGACAGGAGAGGTCTAATGCCTTATCCGTAACCTCTTTGTTTTCAGCACGAATAAGGACTTGTATGGCCAGGGGACGGATCTGCCGTTTCTGGGGAGAATCCGATTCTGAAGACTGAATTCCAAGTTCATTATAGGCTGTCGTGAATGGTTTCGCATACCGTTCGAAAAGTAGTTTGCCTCTGCCGGCAATCCGCAGATTCTGGGCAATTTCCGAACAAATTGAGGATATTTCCCGAAGAACGAAACTCTCTTTTTCGGTACGGTAGTAATCCATAGTGTGCAAGAGTTCTTCAAGTCTCGAATAGCCCGCCAATGTACAGGCCCAAAAATCATTAAGTAAACCCCAGCGATCGTATACCGGCAACACTTTTTTGTGAACCGCATCGCATAAAGAGTTCAATAGTTCATGGTCGTATCGAGTGCGGTAGAAGCCGGTCTGGTTCACATTGATTTTAAGAAAGTGCCCGTTACGTGATATCTTGGCCTCTCCCGTATCAAAGAGCTTTTCCTCAAATTGCCCAGCGGAAACCCATGTGAGAGGAATTGGACGAACTGAGGTCGCCCCGGAACTTCCCGTGCCGAACCTTTCCTGTCGCAAAGAGATACTCTTTGCGTTTCCCTCTGCCGTAAGAAGGGGAAATCCCGGTTCGGTCACCCAGGACACCAGCAGTTTTTTTACAGATTGCGCACTATTCTCTTCAAGAGTGTCCCAGAGATCGTCGGCCACGGCATTTTTGTATGCGAATGCGGACAGGTACGCCGAAACACCTTTGGCAAAGGAATCTTCACCGATATATGCCTCGACCATCCGGAGTACGCTCGCCCCCTTGCCGTAACTTATCGCATCGAATATCTCCTCAACTTCATTCGGGGTGTGCACCGGTACCGCAATAGGGTGAGTCGAAGAAAGCATATCCATGGCGAATGCGCGTTTTGTATCGGACTCGATGAAATCGTCCCAGATATGCCAGTCCGGGTGAAAATGATTTACCGCTTTGAACGCGATAAACGTGGCGAACGCCTCATTGAGCCACAGGTCGTCCCACCATTCCATCGTTACCAGATTGCCGGACCACTGATGCCACAGTTCGTGTGCAATTACTTCGGCCACACGCTTCTTGACCGGTAACGAAGATGATTCGTCTATATACAAGAGTACTTCTCTGAAAGTTACCGCTCCCCAGTTTTCCATCGCTCCCGCGGCAAAATCGGGGATTGCGATCAGATCGAGTTTAGGCAGGGGATAGTCGATGCCGCTGTAATTCTCGAAAAACTCAAGCGTGTCGGCCGCGAATTTCAGTGCATAAGCGCCTTGACTGCTTTTTCCGTTAACTCCGTAAACCCGCACCGTTCGGTTTCCCCGTATCTCTTCTAAATAATCGAATTCCCCCGCTCCCATATACAGAAGATATGTTGACATTGACGGAGTCGTCGCGAATCTGACCGTCTTGCGGTCCCGCGAGACCGACTCGGATTCAACCGGCATGTTGGAGAGCGCGGTCATATGGGCGGGAATATCCATAGTGACCGAGAACCGTGCCTTGAACCCCGGCTCGTCGAAACACGGGAAAACCCGTCGTGCATAGGGAGCCTCGAGTTGTGTCGTCGCCAAATACGTTTCAGTGCCGGAAGAATCGGTGTAGCGGCTTCGATAAAAGCCGGCGAGATCGTCGCCAAGTTCTCCGGAGAAGGAGACCTGAAGAAGGTATTCACCGGGATCCAGCGGTCTCTCCGAAAGAATATGCAGCTCTCCATTTTCCTGTCCTTGAGAAACAGGAACTTTTTCCCCCCGTGTGAAAAGAGACAAATCCCGGATCGAAAGCTTTTCGCAATGAAGCCGGAGCTGTTGTGTCTCTTCGGAAATCCGAATGATTGTTTTCTGTCGTCCCGTGAAAGCGAATCGGTCGAAGTCGAGCTTGAACTGAAGTTCATAGCTTATCGGGCGGCTTGTCGGGGATAATCTATCGGACATGTTTCTCTCTCTCTCGTTAAAAGCATCACACCGGAAAACGTAAAATAAAACGTCGCCCCCCGCTCGCTCTCGACTGTCGAAGTTAAGATCGTGCAGCAGCTTAGGCAGAATGCCGTGAGTTGATTGCGAAACCTGGATTAATTAGTGCGTATCCCACGAGCAAAACAAATGCCGGAAAGCCATGAATGGACGAGATCTCGGCACAAGCGATTCCGGGTGGTCGGGAATCGAGCACCTGACTCGGGGCGCGATGTATAATTCCCTTTCGACATTTCGATACACTATCCAGGCAATCCATATCGCGGTTCCGGTGAGAATCGAACGGGAATACCATGCAACGAGAAGAGTATCCAAGTTCCGTGAACCGGAACAGAGAAAAATCCAATGCTGTTCACGCGATGCCGGCCTTCTATCTTCTTTTGATCCTATTTTTCGCGCCTTCCCAAACCACGCAATGTGCCGAACTGGAATGGGAAATCGGGTATTTTGGGTTCTTGGATAATCGTGAGTACCGCAACAGGTATGTGGGGGATGGCACCTTTTTCGGAGGACGTCCTTCGATCGAAGCAGGAATCGGTTTCTCGGATCGCCACCGTATTCGGATGGGAATCGATATCTTACAGGAGTTTGGAACCCCATGGTGGGGAATCGACAATGCCGGGCTTATTGCCTATTACGAAATGGAGGGGCGGCCGGTCGGAGTTCGGTTCGGCATTTTTCCTCGCAACAGGGTTCTGAAATACCCCAAAGCCCTTTTTTCCGACAGTCTCAATTACTATCGTCCTAATATGGAAGGTCTTGCGCTGGATGCGAAGTGGGGCTGGGGATATCAGAACGTCTGGATGGACTGGACTGGGCGAATGAGCCATAATGTTCGAGAAAGTTTCCTTACCGGTTTTTCAGGCCGCATGTCGAGTAGATTTTTGTTTTTTTCGCATCATTTCGTATACTACCATGTCTCCCATTCGGTTGGGGGGCTGAATCAGGGAGTGATCGATAATCTGGGAGCGACTGTCGATGCCGGCATAAATCTCCTCGGCGGAACGGTATTCGATTCTCTGGGAGTGGGCGGAGGAGTGATCGGCTCGTATGCCCACACGCGATACATTCGTCCCCCAGTCTCCAAAGAATCCCGTCTGGGCGGATTCGTCGGTCTCGGATTCCGGATATTCCGAAAGTTCGGCTTTGAAACATTGTATTACTCGGGAGAGCCGCAGGTATTCAAATGGGGATCCGGCTTTTATCAGTCCCGGTCGTTTGCGGATTTCTGCCTTTTTGCATTGCCGGTCGAAAATGAAAATGTGCAAACCCGTTTCGACTTTGCACTTCATTTGATCGACGGCCGATTGGATGCAACTCAGCGATTCTATGTGTGTGTTGATATCACGGGTTCCCGTCGTCTCCATTCGAGAGCTTCAGAAGAGTCCTGACTCAAGTTTTGAGTCGTGAGCTTACGCGGAATGCGGTTGCCCGGCTGCGAAGCCCGGGCCTGAGCTATTCCTGCGAGAACTCCGGATATTCCTTATATTCTCGACCAAGATGACCAGTATTTTTTCAAGCAGACAAAGTTTTAGAGTGCGAGGCAGACTTGGTCCGACAACGGCGACTGTGCTACTGCTGATTCTGTCCTCCTGCGCAACCGCACCCCGGACTTCTTCCTCCGATTCAGCCGTGCGCTCGGAAACACCCCGGATGGTATCGCGTGGCGCCCGGATACTTCCCGCCGATTTCGAGACAACTCTTAGTGGAAAATTGGGAGATAAGGAAATTCTCCTCGACCTTCGAGTAGACGACTACAAAATTTCCGGATTCTACTACAATGTCGATCATGACCGGGATTTCGAACTCGAAGGCACTGCCGAGCGGCACGGGCGCATCACGGTTCGGACCTATGACACCCGGGATACTCTCACGGGAGCATTTTCCGGGATGTTCGATCGAATGACCTACGAGGGGGTCTGGGTGAGTTTCGATGCGACCCGAAAGCAGGGCTTCATTCTGAAAGCCAATCCCGCAAACGAGACTGAAGACGTCCCGTGATTAGCCAGGGTCTGGATGCCAGACTTTTGCCCCCCTCACCAGGAGTTCGGGTTTTGCGGGGTCGGCTTGCAAGGTGATAGACAAATGCCGCGATTTCCCTCGTGCTCTTGAATTTCACCGTTCTCCGAAGTCATACTTCACTCCCGACAGAAAAATAAAACCTCAAATGAACCTCCAGGATTGTACCTGCGACTAATCAAAGTACAACTCCCAACGGCGCTGCTGCCTGAATACGGGGAGTTGTGCGTTTTCTAACCCAAGGCGCCCCAAGAGAAGAGGCGAGGATCGGTGAACAGCCGTCCTCGCCTCGTTTTTTTTTGAGTTTTGTGCGCCAATGCCCCGGATAAGGAGGATGAAAATGTCGGCTCCATTTTACAAATCAGGAAAACGGAAATGCTATTGCCTGTTTTTTTCCGGATATATACCATAGTAGTGGGATGCATGCGGCCGCAAACGACATTTCACCCAGACACGGTGAATCCGAGCGAAGGCGGTTCAAGCAACTATCGATAAACCGGTTTCTACGCGATTGAAGAGGACTTTCAATCTTTGATAATGTCGACCGACAATGCACATTCGAAATAACGGAAAAGCGAGGGGGAGCAATGAAAAAGCTCGTTACAATCGGCACATTTTGGCCCATGCTATCCATGGTGATAGTGGTTGGGGGACATGCGCAGCGGTATCCGGATACTTTGTGGATGCCGGTCACGTTTTACGATTATACCACAAAGGGTGATCCCAACAATCCGAATTTCGAAGAGCCATATCACGGCCTTCAGAAGGGAATGGTACAAGATACATTATCAAAATGGCGCAAACCGCTGTTCAAGGCCGACCTGGACAACAACGACCGTGTCGAGGAGTGGTATTTTCCCAGCGGTCTAGGCATCGATACTGTTTACAATTACACAACCAATCGATGGGAAGCCGGCGTTGGGGAGTGGGACCCTTCGGGACACCCCCTCGAGTACCGCGGAATCGACTACGACGACAATTACGACATGCGCTGTATTGTAATTTACGACTCTCTACCTTTTGTCCACATTAACGGGGGGGTATATCAGTTCGAAAACCAGTCCTTTTTCCCGCTGGATGGCCGGGGATATGGAAATGAGGGGCGATCCCACAATTACGGTTTCGCGATGGAGCTGCATACAACATTTACCAAGAAGGAAGGCATCACCTTCCACTTCACCGGCGACGACGACGTATGGGCCTTTATCGACGGGAATCTGGAAATGGATATCGGTGGTGTGCATAGCGCCATATCCGACAGTTTCAATGTTGACGACCTGGAGTTGGAAAACGGCGGAGAATACGATTTCGATTTCTTTTTCGCCGAACGGCATACATCTCAGTCTCACATCTGGATTACCACAAATATCGTGAGTACCCACATTATCAGTGAAGTCACGATCGAAGCCGATCCGGCGAATGCGACCATTATCGCCGGAGACAGCGTGAATTTCACAGGAACTGTCTGGTACGATTCAACCGGTGACGACGGCGTTCGTCATCATTTGCCCGATTCGGAATTGTCTTCGCAGATCACCTGGAGTTTTGAGGGAAACCATTCTCATGCCGAGCTGACCTCGTCAACGGGCTCCCAGACTTCGTTTACCGCCACCGGTGCGTATGAAGATTATGTCGTGACCGCTACGTACGAAGATCAGGTCTCCGGATCGATTGTCAGTGCGCAAATGCACGTCACGGTACTTCCTGATGTCCCGGATCATCTGGTGCTCGAGGAAACTTCCGACACCTCGATATCCCTGGAGAAAAAGCAATATGATCAACCGATCGATACCGTCGTTATAGGAGCCTCCGTTTCGAGCGAAAACGTTTACGCGATCATTCGCGATAAATACGGGAATTTCGTCGACTATTCCAAACGTACCACCTGGGCCTTTGCCCCCGACAGCGTTATATCGTCGGTTACCGGAGATGACGGGAGCGTCGGTAGGGGGCGGATCACGAAGGTCGGGCGATCCGGCTACGGACAGGTAACGGCCACCGATCGAGACCATTCGGGGGATTCGTACATCGACGCTACCGTGATACGTGTTTTGAACGCGGCTCCAAGGGCAAACGACGACGCGTACTCGGTTGGGGAGGATCAGACTCTCACCGTACCGAATCAGCAGTATGCGGGAGTACTGGACAATGACCAGGATCCCGACGCCTCGGCAATTTTGACCGTTGTCCTGGTCGATGGGGTTTCTGTTGGAGCTTTGGTGCTGAACCCGGACGGTTCGTTCCAGTATACTCCGCCCTCAAATTATACCGGCATGGTCGAATTTACTTACAAAGTAAGCGACGGAGAACTTTTCTCAAATGTCGCAAGCGCCACTATTACTGTAGGGGGAATCAACGATCCGCCTTCGGCGCAACCGGATTCGTATACCGTCAAAGAAGACGAAGTCCTCAATATTGCGGCTCCCGGTATTCTGGGGAACGACAATGATATCGACGGCGACGAGCTTCATGTCCATATGGTTGCCGGTATTCCGGCCGGAGAGGGATCTCTTGCGATCGACACCCTTACCGGGGCGTTTTCCTTTACACCGGCTCGGGATTTCTACGGGACCACCGGATTCGGCTATCAGGCATCCGACGGTTCGCTTCGTTCCAGTGTCGTGGAGGTGACTATCACCGTTGAACCGGTAAACGACCCACCGGTAGTGGAAAACGACTCGTATGAGACGGATGAAGACCGTACATTGAACGTCTCGTCGAGCGATGGGGTCATCGCCAATGACCATGATCCGGATTCGACGGACAACCTCACCGTTTTCATCGAGGACAGTGTCGCTCATGGTACTCTGAGTCTAAATGCCGACGGATCATTTCAGTATGTACCTGAAAGTGACTACAACGGGACCGATGTGTTCACCTACCGTCTGAGCGACGGCGCCATGAATGCCGCGAATGTCGGAACCGTGACTATCACGGTAAAGCCGGTCAACGATGCGCCAACCGTATCCAATGATCTGTATCATGCCCGGGAAGACGTCGTGTTAACGGTTGCGGCGCCCGGCGTTCTGGGCAATGATACCGATCTTGACGGAGACGATCTTACCGCGGTGCTGGTCACGGGGATCGATGCTTCCGACGGAACACTGGATTTCAATTCCGACGGCTCGTTTGAGTATCGTCCATCAAGGAATTTTTTCGGGTCTGTCGTGTTCACCTACCGTGCCACGGACGGCGCGGCGAATTCGGCCGTAGCAAATGTCATGATCATCGTTGCACAGGAAAACGACAAACCGACGGCAAACGATGATGCCTACGGAACCTCCCAGGACAGCGTTCTAAACGTTTCGTCGCCCGGCGTACTCGGTAATGATTACGATATCGACGAGGATGTCCTCGTCGCGCGGCTTTTGAACGACATTCCCGCGGGTTCGGGAATTCTGGCCTTGAGCGAAGATGGATCATTCACCTACACGCCGTCTTCGGGCTTTACAGGAACGATCTCCTTTCAGTATATCGTGGACGATGGAAAGTCATCGTTCGATACCACAACCGTGTCATTGTTCGATACCGCAACAGTGACGATTACCGTAACTCCGGCGGCTGTAACCAACGATCCTCCGATAGCGTATGCCGATACGTTCGACGTTGTCGAGGACACTCCATTCACCACCCCCGCACCGGGAATTCTGGAGAACGACATCGACGAAGACCCCGAATCGCTTCGGGCAATACTCGTCGACAGCCTCCCGGTCTCGAAAGGTACTTTGGTCTTCGGGACCGACGGCGGTCTGAGCTATACCCCTCCCGCGGATTTCAACGGAGTGGTTTCATTTACATATCAGGCCGATGACGGCACTCTGCGCTCGTCACCGGTCCGGGTAGTCTTGCGGGTCAATGCGGTGAACGATGCTCCGAGAGCCGGTGATGATTCATATACAACGGTTGAGGATCACTCTCTGAAAATACCGGCACCCGGACTTCCGGGGCTTCTCGCCAATGATATCGATCCCGAGCGAAGCGAACTCTCGGTACGTTTACATCAAGATATTCCCTCCTCGGCCGGCTCGCTTGATCTTGCCCCCGGCGGCTCGTTCGTGTATACTCCCGCCAGCAATTTCACCGGTGTGACTTCATTTGAGTATGTTGTGAACGACGGTGAACTGGAGTCGTCACCGGCGACTGTAACCATTACGGTCACCGCGGTGAATGATACACCGACAGTGGCGGCAATTCCCCCTCAGATTGTCAAGAAGGGTACTCCTTTTGGTCCTCTGGATCTCGACGACTACGTTTTCGACCCCGACGATTCTAATGAACAAATCGAATGGACTCTCGATGGGGCCGACAACCTGACCGGTTCGATCGACCCGGGCAACCATATTTTGTCGATTGAACCGTCGGACTCTCTGTGGCTGGGAGCCGATACGGTTATGGTCACCGCACGTGACAGGGCAGGCGCCCAGCATACGGTTCAGATCATTTTCGTAGTCGTGCCGGGCGACACACTCGATTCGCCGGTGACGGATACCGCGGAAGGTGTCGTGTCCGGCAGCACTCTGGCAATAAACCTTCGTGTGCCCGGATCATCGACGGCGACCATTTACTATGCGTACACCACCGACGGCACCCGTCCCGCAAGTCCCAATCCCGAAAATTCGGAAAGGCTGAATGGTGCGGGACTTATAGATTTCGGGTCGTTCGACAAAGATTCGACACGGGTGCGAATTGCGGCCTATGCGGAAGAATATCCTCACGAGTCGAGTGAAATCGCGACATTCGACTACAGGGTAATTTTCCCGACTCTTCCCGCACCTACGGCATCACCGGCGCCGGGTGAGTATGCGGAAATGGATCTCGATATCAGGTTGTCGGTTCCGGGCCATGCCGATGCACGAATTTTGATCGACACCGTTTCAGCGGCTGATCCGTCAAGCCCAACTACCGTCGCTCTCGGTGTCTCGGGACTTGTCGAGCTGGGTCCGGTTTCCGGCGCGGCCAGCATCACCATCTCAGTGTATGCCGAGAAAGACGGTTGGAAGCCGAGTCGGAGTACGCTTGTATATGATCTCAACCCCAACAACCTGCCTCGGCCCGTGGCCGACCCGAAAGGACAGGTGTTCTCATCGGACAGTCTGGTGGTTACGCTTTCGGTACCGGGGAACGATGAGATTACCATACGCTATACGACCGACGGATCAATACCGGATTCCACCGATCCGGTTTACACCGAACCCATTTTGGTAACCGACAGCATGACTCTTCGTGCCGTCGCGGTGAAAAAGGGCTCTCTGCCCGGACCGGTAATGACTGAAGTGTATGTAAAGTCGGTTCCAGCGCGAATGGACATTTATGCGGGAGTGGATGCGGTCGAACCCTACATGTTCTCCGAGCAGTGTACGGCCGGCGTGGTGTTTCCGATGACGGCGCGAGTCTACGACCAAAGAGGAGAGCGTCTTCGAAGTCACGAGAGTGACACGGCACCGATTATGTGGAAGATCATAGAACTGACCGAAGATAAGAGTGGAGAGTTGAGTAATCCATCCGGGTATTCCACCACCTACTCGCCGCGCAAAGCATACAATCAGGTGCGGGTAGTAGCCTCGTTTGAGTCCGGACGCTTTGTGCTCAACGATACACTGCTTTTGTCCATCAACCCGGGCCCGGCCTATCGACTATGGATCGAGGCCGATCAGGGGAAAGATTTCAGCCCGAATGAACCACAACCTCTCGAAACCGTGCAACTGTCTTCCGCCAAACAGACGGATACCGTCTATGCGGTCCTGAGAGATTCACTCGGAAACTATGTCGGGTCTTCGGGAAGCACAATCTGGGGACCGTCTTCGGGTTCGATCGCAACCGCCGGTATCAGTGCCGGCAGAATCGGACAGGGGGTAATTTACAAAGAGTCCGAAGGTGGGACTGTGCAGGTGTTTGCGTCAAATACGGCATTACCTCTTCCGTTTCCCAGAGATTCGGTCCTGGTCACAGTGTTGGATTACTGGTTTGACGCACTTCGGATCGTGACCGGTTATCGGGCCGACGGAGATGTGGATACCATTACCATGAACACCAATCAGGATACCAGCATACAGGTGTATGGACGTCGGGACGACAACGGACAGTGGGTAAAGGTCGCGGCACGCTGGGAAATGCTCGATCAGGGGCTGAAATATATCATAAGTTCACCACCGACCTCGGCGCATGAGTGGACACTTTCCCCCAACGATACGGCGCAGGGGCGAATACGGATCACTATGGGTGATGATGCAGTCGTGAAACCCGACACCGCGACTCTGGTGTTTCTGCCCGGCCCCCCCTACCGGATTGAGTTTGAGATGCTCACTCCGAAGGACTCGATCCGGGCGGGAGAGCCGATCCGAACCCTGGTACATGTGTATAACCAGGACAATAAGCCTGTCTATGGTACATGGTGCTATCCCGACGGCAACGGTATCGACTCGGCGAAGTATTCCGATGAAATCGGGTCGGGGGGACGCATCCCGCCGTTTATCGTAATCGATTCCACTAAAAGGGTATTTGATGAGGATGGAATCCTGGTAGCTCAGTGTTTCGGGGAGAAAGGCGGAGACTCGGTAGGTTTTATTCTCCATTATGCCCCCGAATCGCCGGACAGCCTTCACAGGATATCGATTGATCTGGGAGGAATCATCGGGTCAACACCACCGTTCAGACTACTCCCGGGAATGGTTGACAGTATCGATATTCTGGTCGATGAGAAGAGCGTCGATGACGCCGTACTCAACTACAATAGTGGGACTGTTTTGAAGCTGATCGGGTATGACAAATACGGCAACTATGTTGGCCGAGTAGACGGTATCTGGAACACTACGGGAGATATTCCCGAGTTGGTGAAGACGATGGGTAGTCAGATCTACTACGAAATACCCAATCTTTTGCGGGATGCCGGAGGATATATTTACGCGCGGAAGATCGATTGTGCTCCCAATTCGTCGCTATGCGACACTATCGTGGATAGTGTTCGCATTACGATCATACCGAAACCCGGATCTCTGTCCGAGGTGACGACTCTGGACCTCAATGCCAACGGATATCTGGATGCTCTTAGGTTACGTTTCGACAAGCCGGTTGTGCTCCCCGCAACCTTCTACGACTCGACCGCATCGAATCACCACTTCACGGTCACGTACGACTCAAAGTACGGTCCGGTCGAGTTCACCGTAGCCGGTGTCGAGGGAACGCCGGGAATGAAGGATTCCGTGTTTATTCTTCGACTCGACGAGAACACGGAATTCGATATCCCGCAAACCGACTGGCGTCCCGAGATAACTATCAGGGATCTGGGCGCCGGTATCCAGGATGTTGTCGAGCCGGTGAACGCCAAAGACGGCGCCGGACCGGTAATTTGGAGCGTCACGCGTATTGCGGCCTCGGGTGGTGATCGGAAGAAGGATCTTATCGTAGTTGTGTTCAGTGAAGAGATAAAGAGGGCCGACGGCTCTCCCTTTGGATACGGTTCTCGTCCCGAGGATGTGTTCAATGTCTGGGCGGATTCATCCGGCGGTCGAGTTCCGGCGAATGATCTGTTGAAGGGTATACGGGAATTCTCCTATATCAGTAGAGACAGCGTTCGGTTCCACATGACAAATGGCGAGGAACTCACCTCAAACCACAGAGTGTCCATTAATGCCGAAAAGGCCGATATCGCCGATGCCGGCCCTTCCCGAAACGTTCCGTCGAGCCAAAACCAGCCGGTTGTTGTCGATGTTCTCGGGACGGTCGGATCGATAAAGGTGGGACCGAATCCGGTGCGACCAACGTTCAATCACCAAACCGACCGACTGGAAGTAGAGAATCCCATCGAGGCGCTAAGCTGGATTCGTCATGATGGAGGCGCTGTGTTTGTCACTGATTTTGTTGTGCCGTCGAAGGTCGACGGGCGCGGGGGAATCAGAACAATGCAGGTGACTGGTACGATGCTCATATTCGATGCAATCGGAAATCTGGTGTATACGCGTGAAAACCGGGACAACATTATCCCCGACGGGATGCGGTCCGCCTGGGACCCGGGAGAAACACATCAGCTTATGTTCTATTGGAATGGTATTACCGATGCAAATCGGGCGGCGGCACCCGGAGTATATCGGGTAATGCTGTACCTGAATTTCGGTGGCGACGTGAGAAAATCCAGAGGCAACCTGGGGATTGCCCGATAGAACCTATCGGCCGGTAAAGAGACAATGCCGCATTGTCTCTTTACTCGGAAAAAACGAATGAGTCATGTGCGGGATCTCGCTTTTCAAGGCGGGACCCGGCATTACGCAGACAGCCCGAAGGGCCTTGTTTCGTGGAACCTGTAAGGTGAAGGGACCATGGGCGAGGCTTTTTTTCATAGCCCGGATCACCGTAACTCATTTTTTCGGCTCAAGGGTAACTCTGTTCAGAACGTTCCACCAATTGAAGCTGTACTTCGGCCGCGGGGGCGCCGTCGACGACAATAATCACCACATACAGACCGGCCTTGGCAAAACGCAGATCTCTGAAATTGATCAGATGGTTTGTGGAACTGAAATACCGCCCATCGGGAATTTGAACGGTAAATGAACTTTCCAGCTCATCCATGGTCTTTCTGCCGTCTTCGTTGGCGAACCAACTGACTATTTTGTGTTCTCCTTCTTCGCTTTTCCCCCATCCCAGTTGCACGGCTATTGAGCAGGCGGATTTAACATAAGGGAAACCGGCGGTACTGATAGTATCAAACGTTCCCAGTATACAAAGCCGCCCTTCGTATTCCATGGCGGTGTCGCACGCGACCGACATTAGTACTTTCATTGTCGTCCTTTCGAAAAACCTGGGTTAAATCATTTTTCGGGAACGAAGATCGTCGACAATTCCCTTGATCGTGAATACCCCCTGCTGTACATCCTTTTTGAACCGGAAACCGGTCTCGAAAGATCCATCTTCGCCGTTTTGCCGGCACCATCGACACTCCGCGGCAACTTGTACGGAATCCCCGAAGAAACTGCCTTCGGGCAGTTTCATGGTAAAGGTATATTTCCTTGAAACACGAAATCGTTCTTCCCCCACCATGCGAATGCCCTTTACGGAAATATCCACTACCGACCCCACATATTCGTCCCCTCCGTCGTCATAGACCCGGAGATAATAGTAAGGGCGCAACCGGTCAAGTGATCTACGATCTTCCATCTCCAACTACTCCTCTTCCAGTGAAACCTCTTTTTCGGGTGAGGCGGGCCGTGCAAATTGGACCAAACCTGTATGGGAACCGCCCACAAAACGAATCACGCGCCCTTCACTTCATTTACAACACCGAAAACCGACAAATAATCTTCCTTTGGTTTCGGGTATAACCATGAATGACGTGCAGGTGCTTTCTTTCCTGCCGCTCTGCCACCATCCGCCATATACATGTGCGGAATCCGCGGAGCCTCCGTCGACCCACTCCGCCACATTCCCGCTCATGTCGTACAGGCCTCCACGAGTCCGGCAATCGGCGAATTCCCCGCATTCGGCGGCACGGTTATCGACCTTCCGGTTGTTGATCGTGTTGCAGGCGCGGTCGTTGAACTTATTGCCGTAGGGATATTCATTCATGCGTTTTCCGTCGCGACAGGCAGTTTTCCACTCCAGCGGAGTGCAGAGTCTTTTGCCCACTTTTCGGCATTCCTCGCGAGCCTGCTCACGTGATATTTCGCGCATGGGATTGGATCCATCCTCGTTGGGCCACTCGTGCTTATCAATACAGAAATGGAGTTCGGGAAAAACGACCATGTCGTCGGGACACAACCGGATCTCTACCGTATCCGTTCCCACGGCCCCGTCGGTGTCGATAACCCTGATTACAGCATTGGTTTCTTCCCTGAACACGTGGGAAACTTTGGCGTGTGTTTTCGATTCCCAATCGAAAGTTCCATCGTTATCAAAATCCCACTCGATCAATGCGACATTGTTTTCGGCATCGAAGACTCCCGGATCGAGCGAGATTCGCCGTCCGCCAGATGTCACGTAGTGTGACCGCGCGGTTACTTCGGGCGGCGTATTGACGACAGCCACTACCGTTGTACAGGCAAAAATGGTCCCATTATCGTTTTTCGCGGCGAATCTGACGGTATGGGGACCCGCGGTTTTAAAAACGTGCCCAGTTCGAGGCTCGTAGGCCGAGCTCCAGTCATACACACTATCATTGTCAAAATCCCACAGATACTGGACCAGTGTCCCACCGTCGTGTTTGATTGACGGCTCGAACCGTAGGGTATCGTGCACGGAAACCCGGTACGGTCCTCCCGCATTCAGCTCGGGAGCCTTATCGACCACAACAACCGATTTCGCGGCCGTTTTCTCCAAACCCCACACATTGCGGGCTCGGCAGATTACGGCGTACGCTCCCTGCTGAGAAAACACCAGTTTGGTGCGCGGTTTGGATGTAGTCCGAAGAGTCGGGCTGCTCGTGCCGAAACTCCAGACGTACTGGTCAATTTTGACTTCTTTGGGGGATGTCGCGCAGGCAATAACGGCAGATTCTCCCACGCTTACCGTATCGGGGCAGGAAAGGGTATCGATCTGGAAATCGGACGTGACAATTACCTTTGCACTGGCAGTATCCAGTGCTCCGTGTGCGTCTTTCACCAAAACCGAAACCATGTGAGTGTCCGGTTCCAACCATATTTGGATCATCGTTTTCTCGAACGCAAAAGATCCGTCGTCGGGGTAGTCCCATGTCCCGTCACCATCGAGATCCCATCTCAATGACAAAGCAGAGGGCCGAGTTCCGCTGTCGAAGCTTTCCGATGCATTCAGATTGAAAACCGTCCCGAGTGTAGCACTGGCGGGACTCACGGATAAATGAGCAGTCGGTGGCGCATTGACGGTAACCCGCGAAACCGCAATCGCCTTCTGATTCATTGCATTCGTGACTTCGACCCGTATCTCATATTCGCCTTCCTTCTCAAATGCATGCATGACCGCGGAGTCGGTGGTGAATTCCGATTCGGCGGGTATGTCCCACTTCCCGTCGCCGTCGAGATCGTAACGAAATCGCAACCCTTCTGAGCGTCCGTCATGATTCACGGATGCTGAGGCATCAACGAGGAATTCCTCATCCGTAAGAAGCAAGGATGGGATATCCGCAACTGCGTTGACATTGCCAACTATTGTCAAATACCACTGGCGAGTAATCTTTCCACCTTTGTCGTCGACGGCTTCCGCGATGATCTTGTGTGTTTCCGATTTCACGGGAGACCACTGGATAATTCCCGATTCGGGATCGATGAACATTCCGTCGGGACGTTTCACCAGGCGATACCGTACAGGATCTCCGTCCGGATCCACCGCGTTCAGGGAGTCGAAGAACTCACGGTCTGGAAGACAACGGATGCGTGGGTTTCCGCGCCACCCGGGAGGATTGTTCACGGCACTGTCTTTTTGTCGGGAGCATGCTGCGTTTCGGGCCATTTGCTCAATATGTTTGTCCTTCGGCCAATTCGATATATCGGCAATGTCGGATTCCGAAAGCCGGAGTCTTTTGCTCAGTCCGCCATTATTGAGAATCATCACTTTCTTGCACGATGGAACCAGCAGATTTTCTCCGTTCGGCGGAGTCAGAATGGCGTCTCCCGCAATGGTTTTCAGGATTGTGATGTTCTGTCGTCGATAATATGCCACATCGAAAGCGCCCTCCTCAGTTGTAATCGAAAGCTCCGGAGTAGTTACGACGGGGCGCATACGACGGCTTTTATCGTGTGAAATCACCGGGATGACTTCCCCATAGAGAATATCCGCCTGAAGAACCCAGCCGTTTCCCCGATTATCCCGGTGAAACCTAACCGCAATCGCCGAGTTTTCCCGCACATGAATCAGGTCGTTTCGACCAAAGTTGAGCTGCGCCCGTTCACTCCGAAGAATTACCACGGTATCTCCGTCGTAAATGATCGTGGAATCCGTTTCCAGGCTTTCGGAGGCAATACCCGAATTCCGCCTGAGAACGGCGCTCGGCCCTTCCGGTTTTTCCTTCCTCCGTTCACACGAATTCATGGCAAGAGCAATGAGAACCGTCGCAAGAGGCCATACAATGCTGGAAAGCTGTCTTTTCATGGACCGTCTATCTCTCCGAACGTCGTCCGATTGATTTTGTACCCGGGGGATCATCGGAATTATTCATGCTGCAGCTCTACTCGGGTATTCCGATTCGAGATTGCGAGCAATTCCGGGTATTTTACCGGCCCCGAGAGCCCCGATGGCAAATGAGTTCCGGTCCCCACGATTCTGTTGCCTTTCTATTGTATTGTCTGAACGGTGGGCTTTCAAGCCGGGGCCGGGCGGAATGATGAACACGGCTATTGGGCAGAAGGTTTCAGGACAAAACCTTTGAGAAGCGGGAGAAAGATTGAGAATGGGTGGGGAATCCAACGAAGGGCTACCTTTGTATTATTTTCACCGTATGGTGTGACCTCGGATCAGGTGGTGTGGATATATGGGGTCTTTCAGTTTCCAGACAATTGCCGGCCTGAAGGTCCCGCATTGGGGCAAACCGGAACAGCGGGTTCGAGATACCGGGTGGAACCCTTCCGCGGGTCCGCATTTTTTCATGTCTTACTCTGAGTGGGGGAGAAGAGAATGGTTCGATGTGAGGTTTGTTCCGGGGTGGCCGAATTCTATATGCAGATCAATCGCCACGGGCAGGATGTGTGCGTACCGATCTGTAGCGACGACTGTGAAGAAAAACTGGTCGAAATTCTGAAGGCGGCTTTCGAAATCGAGTATCAGAACAAATGCCGGGCACTGGAAGACCGAACGAGAAAACCCCTATCCGAATCCCCCCCGCCGGCCAAGAGTGGTCACCATTCCTGGAAAGATATCACGGTTAGTCGTTGTCGGTCTCAAGAGCGGCTCTGAGGGTTCCAGCAAGCTCATCGATTCGGAAGGGTTTTTCCAGGAATGCATCGGCACCGTCGCGAGCAACCAGACGGTTTTCCGGGCCGTCGGCATATCCGGATATTATTACGATTTTTATATCCGAACGTATCTCCTTCATTCGTTTGAATGCCCCCATCCCGCCAAGCCGGGGCATGATGAGATCCAGAATGACCGCATCATATGAGGACGCTTTCCGTTTGAACATCTCCACCGCTTCCAAACCATCCCCACATGTTTCCACCGTATAGCCGATCTCGGTCAGCATTTCAGATGCTGAATCCCTGATTTCCACTTCGTCGTCCACCAGGAGAATTCTTCCGCTACCGGTCAGATCCACCGCATTGTTCGGTTCTTTTGGTGAAAGCACCTTATCGCAAATCGGGAGATAGATCGAGAAAGTTGTGCCGCTACCGGCACGGCTCTGCACCGTTATGTACCCATTGTGCTGCTTGACCGCCCCATACGCCGAAGCCAGTCCGAGTCCGGTACCCTTTCCCTGCTCTTTGGTTGTGAAAAACGGCTCGAACACTTTCTTTCGGACATTCTCTTCCATTCCTTCTCCGGTATCGGAGACTTTCACACACGCATACCTGCCGGGAGCCACGTCGAAACCTTCTCCGCGAAGCGCATCGATCTCAAGGTAAACTTCTTTGCACTCAATCCCCAGTTGGCCGCCTTCGGGCATTGCATCACGAGAATTGATTGCCAGATTGAGAAATACATTTTCCAATTGAGCGGTATCACCAACAACTGTGATCGGCTGGGGAGCGAAGTCCAGATGGAGCGAAATGTTTTTGTGAATCGTGTGTTCAAGAATGGTCACGGTCTGAGCGATGACCTCGTTTAGATCCAGAATTCGGAATTCAACGCGGGCCTTTCGCGCAAATGTGAGCAACTGTCGGGTCAAGTCAGCCGCTCTGGTCGATCCGGAAATAATGGTTTGCGCATATTTCGCAAGCTTCGGGTTATCGCTCAGCCTGATCCTCAGCAGGTCGGCATATCCGACAATGCCGCCAAGGACATTGTTGAAGTCGTGGGCAATACCTCCGGCAAGTTGCCCGATAGCCTCCATTTTCTGAGCCTGCTGCAGTTGTTCCCGCAACCTTTTCTTCTCAATCTCCGTCAGCACTCGTCGTGTGCAATCCTCGATCGTACACACCACTCCGCAGACTTCTTCTTTCTCAATAAACGGCGCGGCATTCACCCTCAAGAACGTTTGGGTACCGTCGAGCCACTCTATTACATGACGTAATCCGTACAAAGAATTACCGGTGGTTGGGATTTTCCTGAACGGCAATTCCGGGGCGGGTATTTCGTCGCCATTGTAATCGGTAACCCGATATCGAGGAGAATGCTGGTAAAACTCGTCGGAGCAGACTTCAGGCAACTGGAATATTTCCCTTGCACGGGAATTCGCGAATTCGATCTCCCCATCGAGCCCAAGAATCATAATCCCCGCGGGACTTGTATCCATGATCCGTCCGACCAGGTCCCGCTCATGACGAAGCTCTTGTTCCATTCGAACGCGATTCGTGATATTCTCGAATGCGACACCGACGCATCGCTCAGGAAGCGGGAAGGCTTTCACCGAGAATACGGCAAATGCAACCCGGTCGTCTTCATATGTGATTTCCTCAAACTGGATTCCTTCGCCCGAGCGAGCCACGTCCGCGTATTTTTGAGGAATTCCCCTTTTTCGAAGGTACGGGAAGTTTTCATCGAGCATTCTGCCAACGATCTCTTCGACCGGTATCCCCGTCAGCTCCGCCGATGCCGTGTTCGCCATGATCATGCGCAGACTATGGCTGTCCGAGGGATCCTCGAGCCGATACACATGAAGTCCTACCTGCATATTGTTTACTATATCTGCGTACCGCTGGTTCTCCGATTCGTGTTTTTTTCTGGCGGTGATGTCTTCAAAGGTCACTGCAAAATGGCCTGCGCCGGGGCTGTAGGCGGCGACCGCAAACCATTTCTCCAGGGCCGCAAACCAGGCCTCGAAACGAATGGGGTTTCCCTTCCGAGCCACTCGTCCATAGGTGCCGATCCAATCGAAGGCGTCATTCTTCATATCGGGAAAAATCTCAGTCGCCCTTTTATTGAGAAATCGGTCCGGGGGAGCTTGCAATATGCGGCAGAAGGCTTCGTTTACTTCCAGAAACTCATAGTCTACAGCTTGGCCGGAACTATCGGTGATTATGCGGTGATAGGCGAAACCTGTGCTCATATTATCAAAGAGTGATCGGTACTTTCTCTCGCTTTCGCGAAGTGCTCGCTCCGCTCGTTTCCGAGAGGTGATTTCGCGGGCTATTCCAAGCACCAGACGTTTTCCATCCACGGTGATCGGGAATGTCCTGATTTCGGTTTCGACGGTTTCGCCGTTCTTTTTTCTCAGGATGAATTCATCGGGACCGGTTGGTTTTCCCATCAGGCTTTTCCCCAGAAGGGATAGAGCCCGATGAACCCCATTTCGGGGAAGAAGGCCGATTTTCAGGAGATTCTTTCCGATCATCTCCTTTCGGTTGTACCCGATCATTTTCTCGGCGGCTTTGTTGCCGTCAAGCAGTGTACCTGTCGAATCATTGATATACATGGCGTCGGGAGCAAACTCGAAAAGCTCTCGATATTTTTTATCCGGTTTCCTGTCGATCTGAGTATTTGTCGAGGAATAAACAGCTTCCCTTCGTCCGGAAGCGTTTTGGTAGATCTTCATCCGGGTTTTCGCCAGGATCAGCGAACGATATAGAGAATCGCTGGTAATCTCAGAGATCTGGAGGCATTCCTGCGCGCCGACCCGCAGGAATTCGGCAAAATGACAGGGGTACTGGGAGTCTGCCACTACCACGAGTGGAGTGTCGTCGAGATATCGACTCGCCCATTTTATACCGTCGAGAGATTGGGCTCCGTATGTTGCGGAAACGACAACAACCGCATCGGAGAGGTGTTGGGACAATCGGTTTAGCTCTCGAATATTGGAAACGCAACCGACGAGATCCGATATGCCGGCGCAGAGAGTCGACAGTCCATTCGACGGATCGTCCGTTACCAGAACGACTGAAAGCCGTGAATTCTTCGGCGGGGACTTCATGACGACATTGTACCATACCGATGTGTGTTTGTAGTTGATTCTTTTGTCGTTGGCCTGGTGGACAGTAGGTCGATACCGCTTATGGCGGCGAATCGGTGACTGGCCCAAGTTTCGATGCCGATTCACGATCCCGCCGTCCGAAACGGAATTGAATTGGCGTTTTCGACTTGGAAATTCACAACCGAGTCCGAGTACAACCTCGGATCATATCATGTTACCGGGAGCGAAAGTATTCGCCGTTTTCGAGCGCATGGAGATGGAACACCGACTCCCGGGGCACGATGTGATCGAAGATTTCTTCGTTGTGGGAGATCATCAGAAGCGCGGCGCCCTGCCTCCGTTTCTCATCGAGCATTCCGAGCACCTTAGTCACACTTTCGAAATCGAGTCCGTTAAGCGGTTCGTCCAGAATGACCAAATCGGTTTCCAGGGCAAGGGTTCTGAGCAGATTGAGGCGCTGTTTCTGTCCGCCGCTGAGCCGAGCCACGGGACGTTTCAGGAACGCCGAATCGATATCGATATCGAATAGCCTTTGTAGCAGCCCGGTGATATCGTCATTTGTGAGTCGTCGGAGATGACGAAGACCGGTGAAGGTCTCTTTGACCGAGGCCTTGAGGTTCAGGGATTCATCGGCATGCTGGAAAACCATTCCGGCCACACGGCCCCAGATTTTTGAGCGCCAAAGCGCGGTTGGCGTATCCGCGTTCAGGCGAACTTCGCCAAGTTCCAGATCGACCCTGTTTGGTCGAAGAAGGCCCATTATGATTTTCGCAAGAGTTGTTTTGCCGATGCCACTGGGTGCCTTCAGATACGCCATCTCACCTTCGTGTATGACCAGGTCGGTAGGTTGCGAGTGGCTGATATCTCGAAATATGCCCATTTCCCTGCCGAAAACCGTAAAGTCTTTATTCACTTTCAGGACCGTTTGCTTAGCGTTGACACGAATGGGATCGGGATTTGTACTTTTCAGCCAATTGAGGTATCGATCGGGTGAAAAATCCCGAAGAGAAACGTGTTCCGCCTGTTCCCGAACCAGTTCGCGGAAACGGACCTTCTCCAGAAGATCCCGGTGTCCTCGGTACACTTCGCTGATAATCGAATAATCATGGGTGATCAGAAGAATGGTAAACGGCCGTTTTCGGTACTCCTCAAAAAGCATGCGAAGGAACAGGTTTCGATAGTTGTCGTCAAGGCTCCCCGTGGGCTCGTCGAACACAAACATAGTTGGCTCATCGAGACCAACGCGGTTTGCCAGAGTGGAAATCTTCTTGAATGCCATGGCCAGGAGAACACGTTGCTTTTCGCCTCCGCTTGGCCGGTATGGTTTCGGATATACCTCGAGTATTCGTCGAGCGGTATGTTCCGCCGGCATACTGTAAAGTTTTTCGAGTATTTCCTTTTCGTTGCCGGCTTCCTTGAGAGAGCCTTCCCGAAGCTGTGTCCGGATCTTTTTCAGCGGGTTGAGATGTGAGGAGGGTTCCTGAAAAACGAAGAAGGAGTTGGTACGAACCGATTTCGACCAACTCAGGTTCAGGTAGGCTTCATATGGACGACGGTTAACTGTTATCCCAAGTTCCTGGGGATCGAGTAGACCATACACCGCTTTTGATACGAGGGATTTTCCGATACCGGACTCTCCAAGAAGAAAGGTGATGTGGTTCTGGGGAATCCTGAAATCATCTACCCGAACGATTTTTCGTCCCGAAGACTCTATGGCAACGCTGAACCGCATCTCTTTCATATGTGGTGCCTTTCGGCGTAGCCGTCGGAAATATTATGTATACACAAGAGAGAGAATACTATGAGAGATGCGACTGTCAGTCCCTGAAGGTGGCTGAAAAACAGATTGCTCACGTATCCCGGATGGGTGAGGGCATGCCCGACAGCCAGGATGTCCTGTTTGCTGTCGATCTTGGCCAGAACACTTCCAAGAGTGGGCGGGAAATTAACCGCGCTCACATCGGTGGACAATCCGACCGATATAATAAAGTCGACACTGCACTGGAGAAATACCGCCATGCCGAATACCGAGATCAATTTGTTGAAAATGTATACAGCGCTGTTTTTCCAGAGGATATCGAAATTCACGATCCTTCGCTCGGGAACACCGCACACCAGAAGAGCATCATAGAAGTCGAGACGTTTGAAATGTGATATGCGCTCGAGCATAAGATCGACAACTTCGACAAATATGAATATACCAAGCGCGAAAGCCATTGGCAGAAGCATGGCACGGTTACTTTTCAGCATTCCGTTCTGGATCATGTCGGTCAGCAGGATGTACCCGAAAAGCACTCCTACAACCTGCGGAATCGATCGAATGAGATTCAGGAAAAAGCGTATTCCTAAATGCAATGTTCTGTGTCCGCGTGACTCAAGTGTATGCAATGCGATAGTCGTTGTCCAGGCGAGTACGAGAACGAAGAGGGTTGCCGCGGCACAGATGAGTACGGTGTTGAAGAGAGCCGCGCCGATGAGTTCGAGTGCCGGACGGTTCAGAAACAGAAAGTTCCAAATGCCCAGCGCCCCAATGCCCGCAATCCACCCGATCAACCACCGTTTGTCCTTACTCATTTTTCAGAGTCCTTTGTCGGCGTACCGTTTGTTGTCTCGATAAATCAACAAATCGGTCGTGATTTCGGTAAGCTTAACCGTAAAGAATATCACCAGAATTATGAGAACCACGACGCCGGCATTTCCATAGAGAATCTGGCGAAGGAGTTCGTACGAAAGGTATCCATGGATATTGAGGGCCATTTCAATGATAATTAGTCCGGTGATCAAAAAAGACGCCTGTTCTTTTATTGCGGCAAGGTATTGCCGTCGGGCATTCTGGAAAATGTGACCGAAAACGTGTCCCCGAAAATGCTTGACAGGCCGAATAATCGCCCGATTGGAGATCCCGTCGGGGCTGTCGGGCTGGTACGAATTACGAAGATTCTTCGCGATCGCCGTTTCGACATATCCTTTTCGGCTTTCCGTGATCAGAAAAGTGTAGAATTTGTGTGCGTAGGTGACCAGAAGGCCGTTGGATATGACGCCCAGTACAATCAGGAAGAAAAGCGTATCGGTATTGAACTCGGTACGAATAGCGTAAGCGATGACGTATGCGGGAGAAAACAACACCAGCATCGCAAAAATGCCGGCGGTTTCGAACAGAAGCCATTTAATCAGCGTTTTCGGTGAGCCTTTCCGCGGCGATGCATGTATTCGTCGTTTTCGACGGACGAACCACCAGGCGCCAAGGGTCTGAACCCCGTAATAGGTCAGAATCATGACCACTACGTACACGAAAAGGAATTTCAGATACATGCCCGTAATGTCGCGAATTTTGCTCCACGAGAGTCCCTGACGGTTCTGTGAACCACGGGTATTCTCCAGGAATTGTTGTTCCTTGTGGCGGAGTATGGCGTTAGCCAATTCGCTCGTTTCACGCGCACGTGCCGGATAGTAGACTTCGAGAGCATCATGAAGTAACGTCCGTTCGAACTTGCTTTCCGGTTCTATCCTGTTCACAAAGGGCATCAGTTCGGCGGGAACGCCTTCGGCGACGTTCATGGTGTCCGAATCGGTCCGGTCGGTAACGTGCAGAAAACCGACAAGAAGTATCGCAACTACCACAAACGCGGCAACATGTCCGAAAAGTTTCCCCTTCATTGTGTACCCTTTGCGCCGTCCCGACGGCGCACTCGAATTATCCCGTCGCGGTACTGCGCCGTGAATTGTTCGGCCAGAAGAATGTTTCCGAGTTCTTCGGCCAGAACTCGTGAACTCTCCTCCAGTGAAGAGACAATACCGGACCCGCCCGAAAGGGCAAAAGCCAGACCATCGGGACCTTCATTTTGAACAGTCCATCGAGGTACCGCTTTATCTCGCGGAGTGACTTCGTTCAGAGAGGAAAAATAGAGCGCATAAATCTCATTACGCTGTTCCATATGAGTAATGATTCGCCGGCGAAGTTCTTCGTTCAGGGCAGTTTTGGCAGGCGCCTGGGTGGGTTCCGCGCTCGAGGGTTCAGTCCAGTCGTTTCGGCTCAACCGTACCCATCCGAATTGCGACGGATCGGTGGCGGGATGCGCATAGTAATGGCCGCCGGTATGAAAGAGTCTTACCAGAAGGGCGCCTTCTCGGATACGGCCCTCTTTGCCCGAAGCGGGGTAGCGGGTGTACAGAGCCGTTTGTCGTCTGAGCTGCACGGTGTCGTCCATCTCGGTAACATCGCGGAAAATCCGTCGATACCCCGCGGTCGAAGCCTCGATCAGTCCGTCCTCGGCGTCTTTCTGGAAATAGTACCGAGCCCCTTTATAGGTGACGATCATGGCAGGGGTAAGCTGATCGCCAAGAGTGGCATCCCCGTCTACAATGACGAACGGCACATTTGTGGGAAAATCGTCTTTCTCTTCCGGACTCAGCGGCTGCTCGTATTTGTTAAGTATACGATAGGGCCTGACGGATTCGACAACCATGATGTCGACGGCCGAGCATATATTCATCCCCAGTGCGGGGATTATCAAGAATGCCAACACTCCGACCATCTGGGAATATTTCAGTGTTCTCCGATTCTTATCGCTCACGCCACTTCTCTATAGTCGACAATTGAGACGCCACCCCATACAGGTCGATACTCTTTTCGTCAAATTGCGTTCTGAAATATGCAAGTGACGGAAGTGAAAACAACCAACTTCCAAGAGCCATTTCCTGGTCCAGTTCGTCTAACATTTGCGCGTACGCCTGTTTATCTCCCAAATGGCGTGTCGACATAAATCCGTACACGTATTCCAGTAATCGTTTTGTATTCTCGAGGTCTTCGTATTGACGGGCCGCGTCGAGCCTGAAGAAGTTTTTGTTAGCCTGAAACGAGCCCTCGTCCGCCGTCGGCTCTCCCGCGGACCCCATACGTGTTTCGAGCGCTGTTTTGTGCATCGAGAAGTCCGGATGTCGAAGGAATATGTCGTACAGATCGAACAGAAAATTGCTGCGGTATCCGCCCACGGCCACAAGAACAGCATCGTAATTGCCGCGCATGATCTCTTCATTCCGCACCGCGGTCGCCTTGATCTTTCCTCCGAACAGATATGGATCGTTCAGGATCTCAACCAGCTCCGCCAGTTCTTCGCGGTTGCCGTAATTCAGGCACGTGGCGACTCGAACGGTGTCCGGAAGCACCCCCAACTCGGGCGTCCCTTGTGCTTTTCTCGGCAAAACCACGTTCTCTTCAACATAGTACGAAGTTGACGGAAAAACGCTGTAGTTCAGGTAGTCGTCATAGTTATCGGTGTTGCCTTTATAGTCGATGAGATGGCGTTGTTGTTCGGTTCCGATCTTGAAGAAACGTTCCACGACTTTTACGTTATCCACCAGTTTCCGCAGTTCTTGACGCTGTTGGGGAGCGAGTCGCTCCGTATTGTAAAACAGTGCGAAAAAGGTGGTAGCAATGCTCGACTTGTGAAAATAGTCCGAACTGTCGCTCAGAAGAGGGGAGACGCTGCCGAAAGGAGTGCTCAGAAGAGCGTTTATGTTTCGGTTTTTCAGTTCCGTGGTGTAAGTGCTGTTATCGATAAAGGGGCGGAGAATCAGTTTCCGAATCGAAGCTTCACTATCCGGATTTTTCTGAAAATGAATGTTGTCCTCATATTCTCCGGCGAGAATATACGGCCCCGTTCCGTCCCGGTACATCGAAGCATTCACTTCGGAGTTGGCCGGCAGCACCTTGAAGGACAGCACTTCTTTTATATCTCCCTCGGTCCAGATGCGGTCGTCGCGAAATTGAAGCTGGATTTCGTTGTTCTGGTCGGGACCGGCGAAATCAAAAGTCTCGACCGCTTGCGAAACCAGAATGTAATCCGGAGACAGACTTCCGAGTTTTTGTATCCGCCGAAGGGTAAAACGGAGATCTTTTGCGGTGAAGTCGACTTTTGCTTTCGGTGCAATCAGTACTTCGTCTTTCTCCATGGTGGTCGCATAGCTCGAATGCCAGTTTCTATTCGGTTTAAGCCGGATGCGAACTATGTTGTTTTCATCGATACCCATGAACTCGCCCAGTCCGTCCTCGTATACCACCCCGCTGGGGTTCGCCGACACATTGAAGAGCCCGTCGAATATAACCTCGTCGAGTTTATCCGCCAGGGGGACCGATGCGGGAATATGCGGATCCACACGTGGTTTCTGGTGTGCGATATAGGGAATCACGATTTGCTGGTCAAGGTTTTTTCTGAAGACAAACCAATACAATGCTCCGCCGCCTGCCAGCAGAAGTATTGCTATCACGGGTATCAGGACCTTTTTCATCCGTCCTCCTTAGCCACCCCTTCCCGCACCGCGGGAGGATTAAAATTCACTTTAGTTTTTCTTGATTATGGGCTTCTGTACCATCACACTCAACGGATGTACCCCGAACGAGGGGTGGTCGAACGCGATATCGAGTTGATTGCTCTTATCGGCACGCATTCTCACCGGAGTAATCTGACATTCGTAATCATTTCCGGCCGTAGGCGCGGTAATCGTATAACGACCTTCGTTCTTGATCGGCTCTCCGTTTATCGTTATACTCTCAAACCACTGGTTGGTGCCGGCGTTTCCGGCGATTGCCTTGCTCAATTTGATATTTACGTCATACACCGGAAACTTCGCTTCAGTCGGCACCTTGATACGGAATCGTACAAAGTACCGGTTAGTGCCATTTTTTCTGTCGGTCACGGGAAGTGCGAATACCCTGCGATAGTTTTTGGCCGTAACTATCCATTTCGCCGTATTGGGATCCACTTCGGCTACTATTCGTTCGGTCTTCTCGTCTTCTCCTTTGTAGTGATCACCATGTGCGACAATTGCGCGTGCTCGTGCAACTCCGTTATCCTGCGGGTTTTTCAGGAACTCATCGAACATGAGCTTTATAGCCTTTTTCGGGAACTCGTTTTCTTTCAATTTGGCCAAGTGTGCGACAAGGTCGTCTTTACGTTGTATCAGTTCGTTTTTTGAGCCCGAAGAAAAAGTGATATCATGCACCGGCAGAAATACTTCACTTTCATAGAGTGAATCGATGTTTTCCAGAGTTCCTACATTCTCTTCGAGGAATGCGTCCACGCGGCTGCGCGTGACCCGATCGACCATCAGATACAACGAGTCTTCGAGATCGCGTACCACCATGGTTTTGCGCGGCATGATTTTCTCGGGATGAATGAATGTGCGGTCGTTGTGTAAGGCGAAAAGGCCTTGCTCGGCGGATGCCCAGCTTCGGCTCAGGAGATCGTCACGGATTCGCGATGACTGCTGTTCGATCGACATGCTGTCTAGTCTCTGATATTTTTCCATCAGGAAATCGATATGGCGATACTGCGACAATACGCCAAGCATACCCTTGAAATCGGCCCGACGAGCAAGTGCATTTATCTGGGGCAGAACCGAAGCCGCTTCCGCATACTCTCTGGAAAGTTTCTCGCCGCGTGCCATAAGCTTGGCTATGCGATCGTTAAGATCCACGGCACAGGCATAGCTCGAGTATGGAGCGTATGCGTCGCCGATCGGTGTCGGAATACTGTCCGTGAGTGCACGTGTCCGCTGCTTCAGCGAGGTAAAATAATCGTCCTGAGGCGTTTCCATTGCCTGTATACTCTTATAGTCTTCTATCATTTCCCGACGAATATCGTTGAGAGACGTGCTCTTTGTCTGAAAGGCTTTGACGAACCGTGCGAGATCTTTATAGTCCCGCGGAGGTTCGATCCCGGCGGCTTCATACAGGCTGTCGACAGCCATGAAGGCGGTATAATGATCCTTTTCCGGATCCAGCGGATCAGCGGTTTGTTTACCTCGCATTTTCTGCTCGTAGTGCGGAACGACTTCTCGAAGGCGATTTTTCAGTATGAGTTGGCTCTCCGAAACCACGTTCTCCGGCAAATTCTCCCGTCGAGAGAAATACTCGATGTAATCGCCGACCGATTCAAGCAGCGCAACCGTATTCCCCCGATTATTGGATTCATCCTGAAAGAACGCCAATACGGCCAGGTAGTTGTCCTGAAACGCCATTTCCTCCTCGAGCCCGGATTTGAGCGTAAGGTAATTCTGATATGCTTCGTCTTCTGAATTCAGGATGCTCCGCGGGAAAATGCTCTCAATCGAGAGCAGTTGTTCGTGTACCTTTTTCAGTGCGCCAAGATGGTTGGTGATGGTATCGATCGTAACCTGGAAATTGAAACCGTTAAAATGAAATGTCTCACCTATGGATTTGTAGACTGAACGATCCACCTTGTTTGTCGCAAGCGTTTCCTTGAACTCCGCATGTTTATTCTCGAACCTGAAACGCCACTGTGGCACGTACCGATACTGCATTGACAGCACGACATCTTCCTTGACCCGGTTGATCAACCAGTAGTACACCGAGTCCTCGGGCGATACCGGATACACCGACATCGAATCGGGCGCGGGTGATTCGGCTTCCTCGACAGGCTTGCCCGGACTTGTCTTTTTTTCCAGCTTTGTTGTCAGAGAAGTCTCGAGACTCTTCTTTGCCGGGTAAGTCAGAACCAGAAAGAAGTTTTTTTCGGGCGGCGATGGGAATTCGATAAAGTACTGATTATCCTTTTTCAGCTCGAAATCGTTCTTGCCCTTTTTCAGCTCTATGTAGCCCTGCTCCCGCGGTAATAGCTCAGGATCAGGTTTGAGCTGTTTATATGGAGCACAGGCAAAAAAGATCAGTAAAAAACCGACAGGGAAGAACCATTGTGTTCTCATTCAAAAAACCCCCTTTGGGCATCAAAGGTTTTGCGGGAATAAAAGCTCCGCGGGGTTGGGGAAACCGGTGACCAAAAATCCAACTTCGGAATCCACAGAGGCTTACCGCTTAAGAGTATACGGTATTTCGTTTGCACATATGAATATAGTATTGGAAAGGCGGAGGTGGGGCATGAAACGGCCTCAAGTTCAATCTGCCGGGATATTCGGAGATTATCGAATCCGGAGAAGGAACAGTCCGCCATACTCTCTTCGGCTCGCAAAACAGGATCGGGACAGGCGTAATCGGATTTGACGGCATCCGCATCGATCGGTCTTCGCTTATTCGTCCTTCCGTCGGTCCGCCGGGCGGGACGGGAAGGGAAGGCCGAGTTACGAGCACGAGCACGAGCACGAGAACGAGAACGAGAACGAGAACGAGAACGAGAACGAGAACGAGAACGAAGGATCGTCTATTTTGACTCGTTTTCGTGGTGCGAAGCCCCCGAATCAACAAAATTCGGGGGGAGTTTTCGTCAAATCGACCGTATATGAATCGGTTCCGTCGGAAAACACCATCCGTTTTTCATCCACGGATACGTACGGATTCTCGTACGGTCCCTCGGAGACCCAATTTTCGTAGTCTACCGGTTTATCGTTGATACTTCCGCGGGCACGAAGCCCCCGGGGATAGTATTTGAACTCCAGTTTGTTTCCACGAGTCGAGTTATAGTGGATTTCGGTTTCGTTCTCAACCGAGAACCCGCTTCGAGACAGGTACTTTTTCACTGGGTTTTCAGATGAACAATACTCCTGGGCATTCAGCACTTCGAGTACGAATCCGGACGGATCGCCGGTGAAAAGCAGCAGGTCATGGGTTTCAATATGGGCTGCAAGAGCGGAAAAGTGTTTCCCGCCGGCCTCCGGATGCGGTGGTTTGGTCACCCAGGAGATCCGACCGTCACCTATCAATCGGACGGCAACCACAACTTTGTTCAGGTTTACGAACAACGTATCCTCGATGCGCTCGACCGTTGCTTCCCTGGGTATCCAAAGGTGAGATCCGGCCGCATCGGATCTTCGTGACAGGAATTCTTTGAACCTTTCGCACGAACTGGTATCCGACAAAAGCTCGCCTTCGATCGGCACCAGGGGTGAACTACCTTTCTCACTCCGCTGTTTCTCCTCGAGGCCATTGTGGCCGGGCGACTCGGAATCGAATTGGGCGGTGAGCGCGATAAGGACGTTTTCGTGCTGCAGTGTCTGCGTATATGGGCTGTGCCCGGCCGAATCGGTGCAGTGGCGCACATGCCCCCCGGTTATTACCAGTGGCTGAGACTTACCTTTTGCCACAAGAGACCAGACAACCTGCTGATCCGGATTGTCCACCATCGCAAGCGCGACATTCCCCATGGCGAAGGAACGGTCACAGTAGAAGTATTCCTGAAATATGTTTGGTATATTGCAGTGATAAGCCGGTCGACTCATCCGTGATTCAAACGGCATCGGGATGTTCTTGTTCAGAATATTACACAGCACTTTGTTGGGACGATAGGTTGAGAGCGCCTGGTGAATAGGGATTTGTGGATTATCGGGCTCCCAGGAGGTATCGGCTCCCCACGCCCATATCATCGAGGCTAACTCCGAATTGGGGTTGCGAACCGCATGCCCCCGCTTCTGTCCTCCCGCAATTACACCATCGAATATCTTCAGGCCAACAGTCCCGACCAGGTAATCGAGAATGATTTTGGCCGTGGATTTAGCGGCGGGATCAAAGGAGAAATCGTACAGGTTCAGAAGACCTTCCATGGAGTGCGGATAGTATATCGATGAATCGTATTCACCATTCCCGGTTTTCCCCAGTTGCGCCACGAACTCGAAGAACATGGTGGAAACCAGTTCCGCGGCTTTATCGCGCTCATGATGAGAAATTCGGGTTCCCTTCGGAAACTGTTGCGCATATACCAGTGCCGAAGTCCGCCACATCATTTTGTGGTTTTCGGTACCGCCGTTTACCATATCACCGCCCAGAAGGTGTCCCGGTTGGCCGACAAGATTATGTGGAGGACCGACAAAACCATGGTCCCGTTCCCCGTCGGAGGGCTTATTGAAGGCCTCATACTCCCCGACGGCATCCTGAAAGGCCTTTCGCCACTCTTCTCCCATTTCTTCGGCAAGCAGCGGATACAGACGAGCCCAGTTTTTACAGGCGAAATGGTACTGCTGTCTCAGCATTCCCGGAATCGAAACGAATGCCCGTGCCGTAATGTTCGCAGGATCGACCAGAAGCGACGCAGTGGCGGGACCAAGGTCCTTTTTAAGCGCATCGCCGCCGAATTGACTGATCCGACCGTCGTCGTCACGTGCTTTCGGGCCAAAATATCCGGTACTGCCCTGGGTGAAACGACGGCCCGTGTATGGAGAGGCTAACTTGTCTCCACTAAGGGAATAGGTCCGGACCACCGTCCCGGTATCCGGGCACCGGGAAGCCGCTTTCGTGCGCAGGTCGTAAGATTCCCGGGCCAGCTTCTCTATTCTGCCTTCGATCCGTTTCTGAAATTGTTTCTCATATAAAAACGACTCGCATTCCCAACACGCGGCCTCGGGCCGGGGGTGCCAGGTGCGAATTATCTCCGCCCAATTCGTCGCGCTCAAAAAGTCACTCCTTATGTTTTATATCGAAGGCGATGCTTGAAGGCCCAAAGGACCTTCGTGTGGTGAACAATGGTGACCGATTCGGTCATTACGGAACTCGTTCTCGATATCACATTCCAGTAGCGAATCCGGACGGTTTTGTGGTTCAAATTATACCTAAAAATAATACTGTGAGATCACAAATGCCCCCGATAATGATCATCTTTGTGTAATTAATGTGATCACAAGAAGTTGCAGCGAAGGGCCCGTGGTCGGTTGAGCGTGCATGGGCCTGCCTGTTTGGGATGTCAGGCGCTATTGTCCTGGGGGTGTTTCGCGTCTGCAAATTGCTGCGAGCTGGAAGAGATCTTGCATGGACGAGACGAATGCGGATGTCGATAGTTTGGTGGTAGTAGTAGGTCGAGTCTTGAGCCTCTCCCTCAGACATGCCGCCGGGCTGTGTGTGGTTTTTCGCGAGAGTTCGTCTCGATTGGGATGTGGCATCGTCAGTAGAGGATTGGGTAAGTAAACGCTGTTTTTGCGCTTCGCGGAAATAGAAAAGCCCAGGATTACTGGTATGGCTTTGGGGTGTAATCCCGGTTGTGTCTTTTTTTGAGCGACCGTTCAGCGCCGCCGCCGTAGACCTCGGGATGTCTGGGCCTGCCTGCTTGAGGAGGCGGCTTAGCCGACGAGTTTGCAGGCCCATCCCGGGGTCGTCGTTCGGGGCCGAAACCCCGGGGATGTTTCGCGTCTGCAATTATTACGATAAGAGCGAAAAGCCACACTGGCTCGTACCGGCCGGATTCCCCGCGCGCAGGGGGAGTCTCCAGGACAGTGCGGTGGTATTATATCGCTACTAACAGGATTCCCCGCGCGCAGGGGGAGTCTCCCCGAAAACGTTTACCCGGAACGATTACCATACACCTTCTGCTCAGCCGGGTACATCGCGCAAATGTACCGAAAACTTACCAGAAACGCCGATTCTC
>CAYFVL010000024.1:0-32949 GCA_964346405.1 uncultured Fibrobacterota bacterium | reverse complement strand
TCTGAGCACTTAACCCGACTTCGACATCGGGATACGTCGTACCGAGCGGAGCGATATGTGTTGCGCTGCACTAAGCGAAGCCGAAGTGTCGAAGTGAGCGATGTCGAAATACCGAGAGCATTTCTCCACAAAGAATCGCGCACAGACTTACGCAGAATGACATGACCCCATTTCGCACTGTGAGCACCCCGGACAGCCACATCCGACTAACGGGGTTGGTACAAAAGAAAGGCTCCGAGAACAATAATCCCGAAGCCCTCCAAACGACCCAAGCCCGATCAATTCAATCAGGCGTATTTCTTCTTCATTTCTTCCAACGACATCGGCTTGTAATCACCAGCATGCCCCGCCGTTCCGAAGGCTTTCATTTCCTCGATGATCCAGGTCTTTACAGCTTCCCTGGCAGGCCCAAGATACTGACGAGGATCGAATGCGCCGGGCTTCTCCACGAAGACCTTACGGATTGCGGCCGTAATGGCAAGCCGACCGTCGGTATCGATATTGACTTTACGCATTCCGCGACGGATGGCGTCCTGAATCATATTGGTGGGAACGCCAACCGCATTCGGCACCTGGCCACCGTACCTGTTCACTTCCTCTACCATCGAAAGAGGTACTGAGCTGCTGCCATGCATGACCAGTGAGGTGTCCGGAACTCTACCGTGGACCTGATCGACGATATCCAGCGCCAGTTTAATTTCCGTTCCTACGGGGAACTTGTAGGCGCCATGCGAAGTACCAATGGCGATCGCAAGAGCATCAACACCGGTCTGTTTCACAAATTCTTCGGCTTCGGCCGCATCTGTCAGGTGAACTTCACCTGCAACAGTATCATCTTCAATACCACCGAGGGTACCAATCTCCCCCTCGACGCTGACGCCGGCGGCATGCGCAATCGCGACAGCTTCTTTGGTAATGGCGACATTGTCCTCAAAGCTGCGAGCCGGATGACGTCCCTTTTCGTCCTTGTTGGCATAGTCAAGGGAACCGTCGATCATAACCGACGTGAAACCCAGTTCAACGCACTCCTTGATGGTCTCGATGTCCGGACCATGGTCAAGGTGCAGCGCCATGGGGATATGCGGATATTTCTCTTCAGCCATGTAGCGGACCATGGCTGCCAGTAACCCCTTATCGGCGTACTTCAGCGCATTCCTGCTCACCTGAATGATGACCGGCGACGAGGTTTCGGCGGCAGCATCGCAGATAGCCTGCAACTGCTCCATATTGTTCACGTTGAAGGCTCCAACGCCGTATTCACCCTTGTTTGCCTCATCCAGGATGAGCTTCATGGGTACTAATGACATTGCACTTAACTCCTCGAAAGAACGGTGGTTTTAGAGAATCTTTCCGTTACACAAATTCGGTAACGGAAAGAACGACATTCTCGGTTTCGACGGCGAGACACTGTGTATGACTATCCAACCCGGAACAAATCGTCTATTCCTTTTTGCTCTCTTCTTCACCGGAACCGGAATTTTCATTCCCTTCCTTCTCCTCCGAAGAAACAGTAGCTTGCGCGGAAGTCGACTCCGGACTCTCCGAAACGGATTCTTCCGACGTGGCGGTCGGTTTCACCTCTTCCCCGCCCTCCGTACTCGGCGCCTTTACTTGAGAGTCCTTCTTTTCGGACTGAGTTTTGCGTTTTTCCGCCGAAGCTTTCGGTGCGGCCTTCTTTTTCTTACGCCGTCGAGGCTCATCCCCTTCTCTGCCGACCAATTCAATGATAGACAGCTCGGCATTGTCCCCCCGACGTTCCCCAAGCTTGACAATTCGTGTATATCCGCCCTCCCGCTCCTTATACATCGGCGCGATATCGTCGAATAACTTCTTCAATACATCCTTGTCCTTGACAGAACGCGCCGCCAGCCGAATGCCGTGAAGGCTCCCCTTCTTTCCATAGGTAATCAGCCGTTCGACTACCCCTCGCACTTCCTTGGCTTTGGCTAAAGTCGTTGTTACGCGTTCCTTATCCAGAACCGATGTTGCCAGATTGGCGAGCATCGCTTTCCGATGACTCGCCGTTCGCCCCAGTTTTCTTCCCGAATTCAAGTGCCGCATGACGGTCCCTTTTCCTTTGTATCAACAGAACCAGGCTATATGGCGTGTTCCTGCCCCATAATCCTGTCGACATCCATACCAAACGATAACCCCATATTTGCAAGAACCTGATTGAGCTCAATCAATGACTTTCGCCCAAAATTCTTGTACTTCAGCATATCAGACTCCTGGTTCCGAACCAGGTCCGCAATGGTGTGAATGTTGGCGGCACGCAGACAGTTGTTCGACCGGACCGATAATTCCAGTTCATCAACCCGCATCTTGAGCAGTTGCCTCAGTTTTTCCGTCTTCTCATCCGCAACTATTTCCTCCAGCGGCTCAAGCTCGCCTTCGAAATTGATAAAAGTAGCCAGATGGTCGTACAGAAGCTTGGCGCCATACCCTACCGAATCTTCGACACTCATACTCCCATCGGTCCATATATCGAGAATGAGCTTGTCCAGGTCCGTACGCTGACCTACACGAGTATTTTCAACGACATAATTGACCTTTTCCACCGGTGAGAAGATTGCATCGATTGGAATTGTTCCAACAGGATCATCCTCCCGCTTGTTCATTTCCGCGGCAACGTACCCGCGACCGTCCGAAACCCTCATCTCCATCTTCAGTTTCGCATCCGAATTGATGGTTGCGATATGAAGATCGGGAGACAATATCTCTACATCCGGATTTTTCTCGATATCCGAAGCCTTTACCTCACCTTCACCGCTGACATCCAATCGAAGAATAGTATCTTCGTCGGACAGTAACCGAAGGCGAAGCTTTTTGATATTGAGAATAATGTCAGTCACATCCTCCACTACACCTTCGATTGTGCCATACTCATGGAGTACTCCATCGGCCTTTATCGAGATGACCGCCGCCCCCTGCAGCGATGACAGTAGGATCCGCCGCAGAGAATTGCCGACAGTATGTCCCCATCCACGCTCTAAAGGTTCGACGAGGACCTGCCCATAATTGGGAATGTTATCGGGATTCTCGATCCTTATGCCCTTGGGCATTAAGAGGCTTTTCCATTTCATCGTGTTCCGTATCTCCCTTGCTATTTGGAGTACAATTCCACCACGAGTCGCTCGTTGATGTCGGACGGCAATGCACTACGCTCCGGTAGGTGCTGCACGGTTCCCGAGAGCTTGACCTTATCGATATCGATCCACTCAGGCATGTCCTTTACCGACTTCAGCGTTTCGTGAATAATACCCAGGTTTTTGCTCTTTTCCTTAACATTTATCACGTATCCTTCCTTAACCTGGAAGGACGGCACATTCACTTTCTTTCCATTTACAAGAATATGATTGTGCAAAACCAACTGACGCGCAGCGCTACGCGAGGGCGCGAACCCCATTCTGTAAACGACATTGTCGAGTCGTCCCTCAAGAATTTTCAGCAGGTTTTCACCCGTAATCCCATCTGTTTGCGAAGCTACCTGAAAGTACAATCGAAACTGTTTTTCCAGCACGCCGTAAATTCGGCGAATTTTCTGTTTTTCTCTGAGCTGTAAGTTGTACTCCGAACTGGTTCGCCGCCGGCGCATGCTTCTTGCTCCCGGTGGGTATGGGCGACGTTCCATTGCACACTTTTCAGAACTGCACCGATCGCCTTTCAGCAAAAGCTTGACGCCTTCCCGACGGCATTGCCTGCATCGCGATCCGCGATATACTGCCATATTCCTGCTCCTTACACCCTTCTTCGTTTGGGTGGACGACATCCGTTATGTGGTACAGAAGTGAAATCCTTTATAGAGGTAACCCGGATGCCTGCCGTGCCGATTGCTCGTACAGCACCCTCCCGACCGTTACCGGCTCCTCGAATATGTACCTCCACCTTACGAACACCCGCATCATGGGCAATTCGTCCAGCAGCTTCGGCCGCGATCTGAGCGGCGAAAGGCGTGCTTTTTCGCGAGCCCTTAAATCCCGCTTTACCGGGAGTCCCCCACGAGATCACATTCCCTTCACGATCGGAGATGTTGATGATCGTATTGTTGAAGGTTGCACGAATGTGCACAATCCCCTCGGCCGGCGCCTTTTTCTTGGTCTTCTTCGTCTTCGATGAACTTTTGTTCATAGTTCCGGATATCCTCCAGTGATTCTCTCAAAGCCGTTATTTAGTAGCTTTCTTCTTGCCTGCAACTGTTTTACGTGGACCCTTTCTCGTACGAGAATTTGTACGGGTACGTTGACCGCGTGCCGGAAGTCCCCGACGATGCCGAAGTCCGCGATAACATCCGATGTCCATTAACCGTTTGATATTCATTCGAACGGTGGCACGAAGTGTTCCCTCAACGGGATACTCGGCGTCAATCGCCCTTCGTATCTTGTCCAAGTCATCTTCCGTCAAATCCTTGGTCTTCGCCGTCGGTGCAATTCCGGCTTTCTCGAGTATCTTTCGAGCGGAACTACGACCGATGCCGAAGATGTACGTCAGCGAAATTTCCGCCGTTTTATTATTCGGTATGTCAACCCCAGCGACACGAGCCAAAATCAACTCCTCCCGTTAGTCCTCAGCGACCTTGTCGCTTATCCTTGACGTTGCTTATGCTTCGGTGTTTTCGTACACAGTACCCGAACAACACCTCTACGTTTCACTACTTTACAGTCTTTACAGATCTTTTTGACCGATGCACGAACCTTCACAAGGCCACCTCTCGTTATTTGTAGCGATATGTGATTCTGCCCCGATTCAGGTCATATGGAGACAGCTCGAGTAAGACCCGGTCACCGGGCAAAATCCGTATGTAATGCATACGCATCTTTCCCGAAATACTGGCCAATACCTCGTGGTCATTCTCCAGTTTCACCTTGAACGCCGCATTCGGCAACGTTTCCAGAACAGTTCCTTCTACTTGTATTGATTCCTGTTTCGCCATATGCGAATACATCAACTCCCGTTTGATTAGTACCGTCTACCGCGTAATCGCCCCTTCTTCATAAACCCTTCGTAGTTACGCATCTGCAGGTGCGATTCCAGTTGCTGAAGCGTATCGAGGGCAACCCCCACCACGATGAGTACACTCGTACCGCCAAAAAAGAAAGCAACATCGAGCATTCCGACCATTAGAAATGGTACGACCGCTATAAAAGCCAGGAAAATCGATCCCGGCAGAGTGATCCGTGTCAGAACGTTGTCCAGAAACTCCGCGGTCTTCTTGCCCGGCCTGATTCCTGGTATAAATCCACCGTTTCGCTTCAAGTTATCAGCTATATCGACCGGGTTAAATATAATTGCCGTGTAGAAATAGGTAAAAAATACTATAAGGACAGCATACAATGTGCTATAAACAATCGAACCCGGCTGGAACATCCGCCCTATTTCCTCCATTACCGGCGATGCTTGAAAATATCCTGCGATCGTGGTTGGAATCATAACCAACGACGAAGCAAAAATCACCGGGATAACACCCGCCATATTCAAGCGAAGCGGAAGAACGGTGTTCTGCCCAGCATACATTTTGGTGCCGACAACTCGTTTCGGTGTCTGGATCGGTATCCGACGCTGTGCCTGGGTCATGGCCACAATAAAGGCAGTCATCGCCAGAACGATCAGTACTACAATCAATTCAACAAAAGGATGACGAGTCCCGGCCATGACCTGCTGAAATTCGGCATACATGGCATCGGGAAGACGAGCGACGATACCGATGAAGATAATCAGCGATATCCCGTTTCCAATCCCTCTGTTCGTTATCTGCTCACCCAGCCACATGATAAACACGGTACCCGTTGTCAAACTAATCATCGTCACGAGCATGAACGGAATACCGGATAGCGCGGGAAGAACCGCTGAAAAACCGGTAACCGGCGATCGAACCGTCTGAAGGAAGATGCCGACCGCCACCGATTGGATCAGTGCAATAAAAATGGTGCCGTAACGGGTATACTGCGTTATCTTCTTTCTTCCCTCGGCGCCTTCACGCTGCAATTTGTGAAAGTATGGAAAAACAGTGCCCAGCAACTGAATAATAATTGAGGCACTGATATACGGCATTATACCTAGCGCGAAAATCGTCGCTTTGGTGAACGCACCCCCGACAAACATGTCATACATGCCGAACAGACTATTCTGATTCTGATTGAAAAAGTCTCTTAGCACTTCGGGATCAATTCCAGGCGTCGGTATATGTCCCCCAAGCCGGTAGATAAAGATGATCAGAAATGTGAATCCAATCTTTTTCCGCAGCTCAGGTATTCTGAATATATTCTTAAATGTCTCAAGCACGGTCGATAACCTCGGCCTTCCCCTTTGCTTGTTCAATCTTTTCCCGAGCCGACTTCGAAAAGGAGTTGGCACGGATTACCACTTTTTTCGTGAAATCTCCATTCCCCAAAATTTTTACCGGCTTAGCCTCCGACCGGATCAAGCCATGTTTGGACAGCCATTCCGAATCGATTTCACCGACATCCAGTTCAATCTTCTCGAGCAGGCCCAAATTGATTACCTGATATGGCACTCTTGAGCGGTTTGTGAATCCGCGCTTAGGCAGCCGACGAGTAAGAGGTGTCTGCCCCCCCTCAAAATAGGCCTTACTTTTTCTTCCAGATCGTGCTTTCGCACCGTTCATACCATATCCACAAGTCGTTCCGTTACCGCTTCCCTGCCCTCGCCCGACACGTCGAACAGGCTTATGGGCACCTTCAGCGGGTCTTAGATCGCTAACCTTAAGCATATTATTACCCATTCGTTTCTTCTACGGTTACCAGATGCCTGACCTTGTTCACCATCCCACGTATCACCGGTGTATCATCCTGAACCACATCACGGCCCAGTTTCCGGATCCCCAGTGCTTTCAGAGTGCGTTTCTGGCCATCAAGCCTACCAATCGCACTCCGCACCTGTTTTATCTTCAACTTTTTCCCCATGATTCGATCCCCCGAGTTGTTCAACCGACCACTTCCGCGGGCACCTGGCGGAGTTCCCGAATTTCTTGCCACGATTTGATATGCTTGAGTCCTTCGAGCGTAGCCTTGGCAACATTATGAGAATTGGTTGACCCAATTACTTTGGTTAAAATATCCCTGACACCGGCAAGTTCCAAAACCGCCCGAGCTGGTCCACCGGCAATAACACCAGTCCCCGGCCCCGCGGGCTTCAGGATAATTCTGCCTGCACCAAACCGCCCAAGCACTTCATGCGGCAACGTGCCCTCATGAAGACTCACGTCCACCACACTCTTTTTGGCAACTTCAATAGCCTTACGTATCGCCTCCGTAACCTCGTTTGCCTTACCCATCCCGAGGCCGATCCGGCCGTTTCCATCCCCAACCGCAACCAGAGCATTGAACCCGAAACGCCGTCCACCTTTGACGACTTTCGCTACCCTGTTGACCGATATGAGACGGTCAGTCAATGGGGTTTCTTCTTCCGACACTTTAATTTCTTCAGTTCTCAACGTACAATCCCCTTTCCGGCACGCACTCTAGAATTCCAATCCGTTACTCCGAGCGGCTTCAGCCAGAGCTTTGATGCGTCCGTGATATGGATATCCCTTCCTATCAAACACCACACTTTTTACACCCTGGTCGACGGCTTTCCGGGCGATCATCTCACCGACAATCTTTGCCCGTTCCCCTTTTGACATCGGTCCCCTTTCGGTAATGTCCTTTGCCATACTCCCGACCTGAGCCAGACTACGTCCAGTGTCATCGTCGATAAGCTGTGCATATATGTGAGCCAAGCTTCGGCGTACAGAAAGCCGAGGACGCTCAGTTGTACCACGCACTGTTTTTCTGACGCGTGCGGCACGCTTTTTCCGATCACCAACTCTTACTTTTGCCCTGTCCATATCGCTCCAACCTTGCTCTATTGCAGCTGTTTACTTCACACCTGATTTACCGGCTTTTCGACTAATCTCTTCACCGGAATACCTGATTCCTTTGCCCTTGTACGGCTCGGGCGGACGGACTTTTCGAATATCCGACGCCACTTGCCCGACAACTTGTTTGTCGATTCCGTTCACAACGACTTTTGTCGGCCCCTCGACCGCAAAAGAGATTCCTTCGGGAGGTTCAATTTCAACCGGATGTGAATAGCCAACATGCAAAACCAGGTTCTTACCCTTGATTTCACCACGATAGCCCACACCGGTCATCTCCAGCACCTTCTTGAAGCCGGTGGAAACACCAACCACAAGGTTGCTAACCAATACCCGGTACAATCCCCATTGAGCCTTCAGAGCAGGATCATCGGATTCAGGAATACACCGCACTACAGTATCTTCGATCTGAACCTTTATTTTGCTGCCAACTGTCTGCCGCAACGACCCTAGCGGTCCTTTGGCAACAACATCAAGCCCGTCAAGTTTTACCTCAACGCCTTGAGGAATTTGAATCGGAAGTTTTCCAATGCGCGACAAAGCCTTCTCTCCTCACGTTGAACGTAACTTCTTACCTTGCTTCTTACCAGACAGTGCCGACGACTTCGCCGCCGACATTCATCTTGCGGCATTCGCGATCCGTAAGCACACCTTTTGATGTCGATACGATTGCGATTCCCATACCGCTCAAAACCCTCGGGATGTCATTCGATCCCACATAACGCCGTCTTCCCGGAGTACTAACTCTCTTTATTCCCTGGATCGCATTACGCATCTCATCATCATACTTGAGCAGGATCTTGATTACCCCCTGCCTGGAATCATCCACGTATGCATACTTGCTGATGAAATGGTTCTCGAAAAGAATTCGTGTCACTTCCTTTTTCAGCTTTGAAGCGGGAATATCGACAGTTCTTCTTCTTGCCTGAACGGCGTTGCGAATCCTGGTGAACATGTCCGCCACTTGATCAGTTACCATGCCTCATAACCCCTTAGATAGATTCCTAGAGTGGATAAGTTTACCAGCTCGATTTCACCACACCGGGGATCGCGCCCTCCAGGGCAAGTTCCCGAAAGCAAATACGGCAAACACCAAAATGTCTCATATATGCTCGCGGACGACCACACCGTCTGCATCGACTATACGCCCTGACTGCAAACTTCGGCTTCTTACGGCTCTTTTCGATCAACGCCTTTTTTGCCACTCCCTCAGACTCCTCTTTTTACTGTTTTCTGAACGGCATACCAAGCTCTTCAAGCAATCCCATTCCAAGTGCATTGCTCTTCGCCGTCGTACAGATACAGATATCCATTCCTGTAATCTGGGATATCTTATCACGATTAACTTCCATGAAAACGATCTGCTCTTTAACGCCCATCGTGTAATTACCATGGCCGTCGAAAGACTTTCGGGACAGTCCCCGAAAATCCCGGATACGCGGAATAGCGATTCCAATGAGTCGGTCCATGAATTCATACATGCGTTCACGACGAAGCGTCACTTTGCATCCGATCGACATCCCCTTGCGCAGTTTGAAATTGGATACCGCCAATTTCGATTTCGTCACGATCGGCTTTTGCCCTGAAATGACCTGAAGTGTCATTACGGCCTCATCAAGCAGCTTAGCGTCCTGAATCGCACGTCCGACTCCCATATTGAGGACGATTTTCTCGAGCTTGGGAACCTGCATCACATTATCCAGCTCGAATCGCTCCTTCAAGGCAGGAATTATCTCTGCCTGATACCTCTGCTGCAATCTGGGCAGTTCCTTCGTTTGCGTGCTCAATCTATCAACTCCTTAGCCTTTTTGGAATATCTCACGCGCTTACCGTTCTCAAGGATTTGAGTTCCGACACGAGTCGGCTTTCCGGTTTTAGGGCACACAAGCATCAGGTTGGACAGGTGAATCGGAGCTTCCTTCTCGACAATACCGCCCTGCTGATTCTTCGGACTCGGCTTGGTGTGCCTTCGAACCATGTTCTTGCCCTCGACGAACGCCCGATTCTTGTCGGGTTCCACACGAAGAATACGCCCCGTCTGGTCTTTGAACTCACCCGACACAATCTGTACAGTGTCACCTTTTTTCAATCGCATATCATTTCTCCCTACAGTACCTCAGGCGCCAACGAGACGATACGCATGAACTTCTTTTCACGAAGTTCCCGGGCGACCGGTCCAAATATACGCGTTGCCCTCGGTTCCCTGGCCTCGTTGATGATAACGGCTGCATTATCACTGAATCGAATAAGGCTTCCATCCTTACGAGGGAACTCCTTACGCGTTCTGACCACAACCGCTTTGACAACACTTCCCTTTTTAACCGGCGAATTGGGAATCGCGTCCTTTACCGCAACGACGATCACGTCTCCAACCCGCGCATACCGCCGACGAGTTCCGCCGAGGATACGGATACACTGTACTTTTCGTGCACCCGAATTGTCCGCGACGTTCAAAGTTGTTTCAACCTGTATCATTGCTTACCTTCACCTATATGCAACCGAAATGGATTTGCACCCAGCTATTTAGCTCGTTCAAGAATCTCGGCAATACGCCAACGCTTAGTTTTGGACAGCGGTCGAGTTTCGAAAATACGAACAGTGTCTCCCTCATTGCATTCGTTTTTCTCATCGTGTGCCGAATACCGTTTCGTGTGCCGAATAGTCTTTCCATATTTAGCATGGACTATCCGGTTCTGTACACTGACAATTACCGTTTTATCGGTTTTGTCGCTTACCACGACTCCGATTCTACCTTTTCTGCTATTTCTTTCCACCATCAAGATTTCCTTGCCCTAAGGGATACCGATTTCTTATGCGACCTTTTCGCGCTCGTGCAAAACGGTTTTAGCTCTTGCGATGTCCCGTCTCACCATCCGTAACATAACAGGATTGCTGAGTTGGCCCATCTTCGCCTGAAACCGGAGATTGAAGAACTCCTCCTCCAATCCGGATACTTTCTCCCGGATCTCTTCAACCGACAAGTTACGAATTTCCGAAGCCTTCATGTAATCAATCCTGTTTGGCGAGTTCAACAAATTTGGTTTTAATGGGAAGTTTTTGTGCCGCAAGCCGCATCGCTTCCTTTGCGGTCTGCGGAGCCACTCCCGACATTTCGAACATCATTGTGCCCGGTTTCACAACCGCTACCCAGCCCTCCGGAGCACCTTTACCCTTACCCATTCTCGATTCGGCGGGATGTCTGGTGTACGGCTTGTCCGGGAAAATACGGATCCAGATTTTTCCCCCACGCTTAATGAACCGAGTCATGGCAACACGAGCAGCTTCTATTTGCCGGTTCTCGATCCACGCCGCATCCATAGCCTGCATACCGTACTCACCAAACGACAGCTTATTACAGCGTCCAGCGGTGCCACGCCTTCTTCCCCGCTGAACCTTCCGCCATTTGACTCTCTTAGGTGACAGCATTACAACAACGCCTCTCTATTAACGTGATGCACTCTCGTTTTCTCTGTTGCGCGACTTCTCAGCCCGTTTAATGACTTCGCCCTTACAAATCCACACCTTTATTCCCACGCAACCGTAAGTAGTATGCGCGGTCGAAGTGGCATAATCAATGTCCGCACGAAGTGTGTGCAATGGAATCCGACCCTCTTTGTACGTTTCCGTTCGGGCAATTTCGGCGCCGTTCAGACGACCGCCGACCGTAATTTTGATTCCCTCGGCGCCCATGCGCATTGCAGTCGATATCGACTTCTTTATCGCCTTCTTGTACGAAACCCGTTTCTCAACCTGTCGGGCAATATTATCGCCCACCAGCTTCGAATCCATTTCAGGTTTCTTGACTTCTTTTATGTTGATTTGAATATCTTTGCCGGTAAGGTGCTGAAGCTCGCCCTTAAGCCTTTCGACCTCTTCACCTTTTCTACCAATTACAATTCCCGGTCTCGACGTATTCAGAATCACAGTGACCTTTTTGGCGGTTCGTTCGATTCCGATAGTTGAGAGACCACCGCGTTCAAGTCGCTTCCGCAAGTAATTGCGGATTAACATATCCTCATAAAGATATTCGGAGAATTTGTCTCGCGAGTACCAATTTGAGACCCATGTCCGTGTAATGCCAAGTCTCAGACCGACAGGATTAGCCTTCTGTCCCAAATCATCCTCCCTTAATTCGTCAACGTGACCGATATGTGACACGTTCGCTTCAGGATACCCGCAGCACGGCCCTGCGCGCGAGCCCTAAACCGTTTCATTGTCGGCCCTGCATCGACGCATACAGTTTTGATCCGAAGCTCTTCCGCATCAATAGCGGCATCCATGTTTTTGCTCTGCATATTCGCCACGGCGGACTTCAGCACCTTCGCCATGTCCCGAGCTACCTTTTTCTTCACCCCGAACTCAAGAATATTAAGTGCGTCCCCGACCATTTTACCGCGAATCACATCCGCAACAAGCCGAGCTTTCTGCGCCGATGATTTCAGGTACTTCACCGTTGCTTTCGATTCCATCCCGTCTCCTCGTTACCGTCTCGCCGTTTTGTCGGTTTTCTTTCCACCATGCCCGCGAAACGTTCGTGTCGGGGCAAATTCACCCAATTTATGGCCGACCATGTTCTCGGAAACGTATACGGGAATGAACTTATTCCCGTTATGCACCGCGAAAGTCAACCCAACGAATTCGGGAAGTATGGTCGAGCGTCGAGACCACGTCTTAATGACCTTCTTCTGCCCCGACTGGGCCATAACACCCACCTTCTTCTCAAGGTGTCCGTCAATGAATGGACCTTTCTTGATCGATCGCGCCATGTTTTCCTATCCTCAGCCTTTCTTACTTCTTCTACGAACGATGTATTTGTCCGAGGGCTTACCGTTTCTTCGAGTCTTCTGACCTTTGGCTTTCTTACCCCAGGGTGACACGGGATGTCCACCGCCCGACGTTTTACCTTCACCTCCACCCATTGGATGATCAACCGGGTTCATCGCAACTCCACGAACCTTAGGACGTCTCCCAAGCCATCGGCTCTTACCGGCAGATCCGGCAACTACATTCATATGTTCGATATTGCTCAATTGTCCGACCGTCGCATGGCAAGTTTCGCGAAAATTTCTGACTTCTCCCGAGGGAAGCTTCAACTGAACCATCGAACCTTCTTTAGCCACAACGACCGCGTACGCTCCCGCCGACCGAACAACCTGTCCGCCCTTCTTCTCGCGCATCTCAATGTTATGGATCATTGTACCCAACGGAATTTCCCTGAGGGGAAGGCTGTTCCCTTCGGCAATTCCGCTGCCTTCGCCGGCCAGAATCTTCGAACCCACAGTCATCTTGGTGGTTGCCAATATATATCGTCGCTCACCATCGACATATTTCACCAAGGCAATTCTCGCCGAGCGGTTGGGATCGTACTCGATCGTTTCGATTGTTCCGGGAATCCCGTACTTGTCTCTTTTGAAATCGACCTTTCGATATGCTCGCTTATGGCCTCCCCCACGTCGACGAACGGTGATTCTGCCGTTATTGTTACGACCGCTCGTGCGCTTTTTTGAAGAAAGCAACGGCTTATGCGGCTCATCCGTCGAAATCTGCTCAAACGTATTCGTCGTTTTGTATCGCAGCGTCGGCGTAACTGGTCGGTACGTCTTGACTGGCATGATAACTCCACTTCCTTATCACGGGGAGAAACAGCCCCCCACTCAGGTTGCTATACCTCACCAAACTTTGCGATTGACTGACCCTCGGCCAATTTCACAATCGCCTTCTTCCATGTCGGACGATATCCGACGTGGCGTCCCATTCTTTTCTTCTTACCTTTGACAACCATCGTATTTACGGAATCGACCTTCACATTGAAAAGAGCCTCAACGGCCTTTCGAATCTGATCCTTGGTCGCGGTACGAACAACTTCAAAAGCGTATTTGTCTTCGTTCGTACGCAGGATTGAACTCTTTTCCGTAATCAACGGCGCCTGGATAATCGAGTGATGCTTACTCACGATGCAAAAACCTCTTTCAGTTTGTCAACCAACCCCTTTGCCCCAAACATGATCGTCTCGCTGTTGAGAACATCGTAGGTGTTTATATCGGTGACTGACTTGACTTCTACGTCTCTAAGGTTACGGCTCGAAAGGTATACGTTCTTGTTATCGCTCTCGATTATGAGCAATGTTCTTCCCTTCACGTCTTCAGGGAGACCCTTGAAAAATGACGCAACGATCTTCGTTTTGGGCTCAGACAACGCCAAGCCTTCCACTACTACGATGCGCTCACTCTGAGCCCGTGAACTAAGAGCACTGCGCAGGGCCGCACGACGCTTCTTCTTTGGTATGGTCCGTTCGTAATCGCGCGGCACCGGCCCAAAAGCCTTACCACCACGAACCCACAAAGGCGACGCATTAGACCCGGCACGGGCTCGACCCGTACCTTTCTGACGGAACGGTTTGCGGCCACCCCCACTCACCTCGGAGCGCCCTTTCGCTTTGGCAGTTCCCTGCCGACGGTTACCAAGATAGGATACGACAACCTCATGCATCAAGGACTCGTTCACATCCGCCCCGAACACCTCGGCCGGGAGATCCACCTCACCCGTCGTGCTACCATCCAGTGTAAATACTTTTGCTTTCATGACCTGATTTCCCGCCAAGGATTGACTACTTAGCCTTTTTATTGTTCTTTCTCAGGAAAACGGTACCGCTACCGGCCCCTGGAACCGCGCCTCTCAAGTAAACCAGACCGGCTTCCTTATCAATACCTACCACTTCCAGACCACGAGTCGTTACCGTGCACGAACCCATCTGACCGGCCATTTTGAGCCCCGGAAAAACTCTTCCCGGATAGGTCCCGGCCCCCAGAGAACCCCGCTCTCGGTGGTTCTTGTTACCGTGTGTTTCGCGACCACGCTGAAAGTTATACTTCTTGATGGTTCCGGCGAATCCTCGTCCTTTGGTAGTTCCGGTCACATCGACAAACCGAACACCCTCCAAAACTTCGACTCCGACTTTTTCGCCTTCCTTCAAATCACCACCATCTTTGCCCAGCCTGAATTCCTTAACGATACGCGTCGGTTCCGATCCGTGCTTTCTAAAATGACCGGCCATCGGTTTCGACACTTTACTTTCCGGGCACAATCCAAAACCAAGCTGCACCGCATCATATCCGTCACGCGCACTTGTCTTCAACTGATGAACGACATTCGGGCCCGCCTGAATCACCGTAACCGGTATGGCTTGCCCTGATTCCGTATCGAAGAATCTGGTCATCCCAATTTTTTTGCCGATTAGTCCTTGCATAGTTCTTTCCGTGGGTTCTCTCGTGTTCTCAACTTGTCTCGATCAAAAGCCGACGGGAAACCCGGAGCTCAGAATCCATTACACCTTGATTTCTACATCAACTCCAGCGGGAAGGTCCAGTTTCATCAGCGAATCGACCGTTTGCGGCGTCGATTCCAGGATGTCGATCAAGCGGTTATGCACCCGCGTCTCAAACTGTTCCCGCGATTTCTTGTTCACATGGGGCGAACGAAGAACCGTATAAATGGTTCTTTCGGTCGGCAGCGGAATCGGACCCGAGATTCTCGCCCCCGTCCCCTTGGCCGTTCTTACAATATCCGATGCAGAACGGTCGAGGATGTTATGATCAAAAGATTTCAGACGGATTCGTATTTTTTCCCCAGGCAAAGTACCACTCCTTTATTATTCGATGATCTCGGTTACAACACCGGCACCGACCGTTCGGCCGCCCTCGCGAACCGCAAACCGAAGTTCCTTTTCCATTGCAATCGGCACAATCAGTTCCACTTCAAGATTCGCGTTATCACCCGGCATGATCATTTCTACACCCTCACCAAGATTGATCGAACCGGTAACATCGGTTGTACGGAAATAGAACTGCGGACGATATCCGTTGAAAAACGGAGTGTGCCGACCGCCTTCTTCCTTGGACAACACATACACCTCCGACTTGAACTTCTTGTGCGGCGTAATGCTGCCCGGTTTAGCCAGAACCATTCCCCGGTCGATAGCACTCTTGTCTATGCCACGCAGCAGACATCCAACATTATCCCCCGCCTGACCTTCATCGAGAATCTTGCGGAACATCTCTACGCCAGTCACTACACATTTCTGGGTGTCACGAATACCAACGATCTCAATTTCTTCACCGACCTTCACCTTACCACGTTCTATACGCCCGGTAGCAACCGTACCACGGCCGGTGATACTGAACACATCCTCGACCGGCATCAGGAACGGCTTATCGACTTCGCGGGCCGGTTCCGGTACGTATGAATCAACCGCATCGACCAGCGCGTCGATGGAAGGTGTTCCGATTTCGCTTGTATCGCCCTCGAGTGCTTTCAACGCGGAGCCTTTTACTATAGGAATTTCGTCGCCGGGGAACTCATACTTCGAGAGTAGCTCACGAACCTCGAGTTCAACGAGTTCAAGAAGTTCCGGATCGTCGACCATATCAACTTTATTGAGATAGACCACGATGTAAGGTACGCCAACCTGACGAGCCAGCAAGATGTGTTCACGAGTCTGAGGCATGGGGCCGTCGGCCGCGCTTACCACCAGAATCGCCCCGTCCATCTGAGCCGCTCCCGTCACCATGTTTTTGATATAGTCGGCATGTCCCGGACAGTCAACGTGAGCATAGTGCCGTTTGTCCGTTGAGTACTCAACGTGCGCGGTAGCGATTGTTATACCACGTTCACGTTCTTCGGGAGCATTGTCGATCTCCTCGAACTTTTTGACGTCCGCAAATCCTTTGCTCGCCTGATGGAAAGTAATTGCGGCAGTCAGAGTAGTTTTCCCGTGGTCCACGTGCCCTATCGTGCCAACGTTAACGTGAGTCTTACTTCTCTCAAATTTTGCTTTCGACATGAACAGCCTCCCTTACATGGGTCTTGTATCGATCTTATTGGTATCTTCCAATCCGCTTCAGGATCTCGTCCTGGACGGCTTTGCCGGCACGTTCGTATCGGCTGAATTGCATCGAATGGATTGCACGACCTTGTGTTACCGAGCGTAACTCCGTCGCATAACCAAACATCTCCGCCAGAGGTGCTTCCGCATGGATAACCTGCATATCGGCCCGCTGTTTCATTCCAACCACCCGAGCCCGTCGACCATTCAAGTCATTTATAACGGCCCCCGTGAAATTCTCGGGAACCACAACTTCCAGATCCATTACCGGCTCAAGAATGCTTGGCCTGGCTCGCACACATGCCCGTCGAAACGCGGTAGCCCCGGCAATTTTGCAGGACATCTCGGTTGTATCGTCTTCCCGAATACCCAATTCCTTCAGACGGACCCTGACTCCCATGACCGGATACCCGGCTAACTCTCCGCCGCCGGAGGACTCAAGCACGCCCTGATGGACGGCCTCGATCATGTGCCGCATTTCCTCGTCGGCTTCTACCAGGGACTCAAACGCCACCCCCTCGGCGGCCTCAACCGGACCTATAGCCATTACGACATGAGCATATTGATTTCTTCCCGCTACCATCTGCGAGAATTCCAGATCTTCCGTAACGCTCTCGGTGATTGTTTCACGATAGGAAACCTGCGGTTTCCCAACGTGCACCTCGATATTGAATTCTCGTATTAGACGATCGACCAGTATTTCGAGATGAAGCTCCCCCATGCCGGCGATCAAACGCTGACCGGTATCGGGATCGGTTCGCACCGAGCATGTCGGGTCTTCGTCTATCAACCGCTCTGTCGCGGAATTCAGTTTCTCTTCGTCCCCCGCGGTGCGGGGTTCTATGGAACGGAAGATTACCGGTTCCGGAAACGTCATCTCTTCGTATGTTATCGGTGCATTTGCCGCACACAAGGTATCTCCAGTTTTCGTATCCTTCAAACCGACCAGGGCAAGAATCTCCCCGGCAGAAGCTTCACGCAGAGGTTTTCTGCGATTCGAATGCATTCTGAAGATTCGGGTGATTCTCTCTTTTGTTCCGGTCCTCGGATTCAGGAGTCCCTCTTTGAATCCGGTTTTTCCGGAGTAAACCCTTGCGAATGCCAACCGCCCCACATGCACGTCGGAGGCAATTTTGAAAACCAGACAAGAGAAAGGAACTTCTCGATCGGGCTTTCGTTCTTCGGGCTCTCGCGTTTCAGGATGCATCCCGTGGACGGCTCCCCGATCCAAAGGTGACGGCAGGTAATCCACAACGGCATTCATCAGTTGCTGAATCCCTTTGTTGCGAAGTGCCGTACCACAGAGTACGGGACAGATCTCATTGCTGAGAGTTCCAATCCGTATAGCACTTCGGACAACCTCTTCTTCGATATCTCCACCCTCCAGCATCCGATCCATAAGCACTTCGCTATAGTCGCACACATTCTCGAGCATGGCTTCCCGGTACTCGTTTGCGCTCTCGCGCAACTCTTCGGGAATATCGACTTCGATCACTTTCGCACCCAAACTCTCGGACTCATAGCGGTAGGCGATCATTCGCACCAAATCGACAATTCCTTCAAATCGATCTTCGGCTCCCCAGGGAATCTGAACGGGAACAGGTTTGGATTTGAACTTTTCGGCCATCATTCCGACAACTCGATCAAAATCGGCGCCGGCGCGGTCCATTTTATTCACGAACGCGATTCGCGGGACGTTGTACCGAGTGGCCTGTCGCCAAACGGTTTCCGACTGAGGTTCTACGCCACCCACTGAATCGAACACGGCAATTGCGCCATCCAAAACTCTCAAAGAACGCTCGACTTCAACAGTGAAGTCGACATGGCCGGGGGTATCTATAATATTGAGATGGTGTCCCCGCCACTCACAGGTAATCGCCGCCGAGGTAATTGTAATTCCTCTTTCGCGCTCCTGTACCATCCAATCCATGACGGCAGTACCATCATGAACCTCACCCATTCTGTGAACAACGCCGCTGTAGAAGAGAATCCGCTCCGTGGTGGTTGTCTTACCGGCATCGATATGAGCCATAATTCCAAAATTTCGGAACGTATCGAGGCTGCCGATCTTTTCTTCCGTTTTCGCCACCGTAACCACCTATATAGAGCGGTGACCTCATCTACATATATTGCACAGGCGCCGCTCTCCTTTTCCAATCAACAATAGGCGCACACATGCACGCCTATAATTTCAATATCCCATTACCATCTGAAATGCGCGAAAGCCTTGTTTGCTTCCGCCATTTTATGCGTATCAATCTTCTTGCGCACTGACCCGCCTTCGTTCTTGGAGGCCTGAAGGATCTCATTCGCAAGCTTTTCAGCCATGCTCTTTTCGGAGCGTTGTTTCGAATAGGTGATAACCCATCGAATAGCCAATGCGCCCCGCCGCTCTGGAGAAACTTCGACAGGAACCTGATAATTGGCTCCACCAATACGACGAGACTTGACCTCAAGCGTGGGCTTCACGTTATCAACGGCCTTTCTGAAAAGACTCAGACCGTCTTGTGCCGAACGTTCGGCAACCAGATCAATAGCTGAATAAAACACACTCTCGGCAAGACGTTTCTTGCCTTTTCGAGTCATGCAATTGACAAATTGACTGACCAACAAGCTCTTGAAGCGTGGGTCGGGTGCAATCTCTCGCTTTTGTGCGCCTCTACGTCTCGACATAACTATTCCTTAATTAACCTTTGGGACGTTTCACACCGTACTTGGACCGACTTCTTTTTCGATCCTGAACACCCTGCGTATCCAATGCGCCGCGAATGATATGATACCGTACACCGGGAACATCCTTGACACGACCACCTCGAATTAGTACAATTGAATGTTCCTGAAGGTTATGCCCTTCACCTGGAATGTACGCATTCACTTCGATATGGTTGGTCAGGCGTACACGAGCCACCTTCCGCAAGGCCGAATTCGGCTTCTTGGGTGTTGTGGTAAACACTCGAGTACATACGCCTCGACGCTGAGGGCATTTCTGAAGTGCCCTTGACAAACTTCTTTTTGTTAGGCTCTTACGGCCTTTTCGTACCAATTGACTTATCGTCGGCAAAACCGTCTTCCTCCCTCATGTTTTGGAGAAGCTACAAATATAGTAATTTGGTACAAACCAAATCAATACCTCACAAAACTACTACTCGATTTCTCCACCGATGTCCAAAAAATCGTCGCTTTCGACCTGCTCACCGACCTGAACCATATCAGTCTCGAGGTCCTTTACCTTCATCTGACGGAACTCACGAATCCCCGTACCCGCCGGTATCAGGTTACCCATTACAAGGTTCTCCTTCAATCCCATGAGATCATCGACCTTACCCTCAACCGCCGCCCTCGAAAGGACCTTTGTGGTCTCCTGGAATGATGCCGCACTGAGGAAGGAATCCGTGGTCAATGATGCTTTTGTGATTCCAAGCAACATCGGCTTGAAGGTCGCCGCCTCACCGCCCTCGGAAATGACCATTTCATTTTCCTCACGAAGACGTCTTTTATCAACATCGTCTCCCTCAAGGAATCCGGTGTCACCGGCCTTATTGATCCGAACCTTCCGCAGCATCTGAGAAACGATCACCTCAATATGTTTGTCGTTAATTTTTACCGCCTGAAGTCGATAAACCGCCTGAATCTCGTCGAGCAGATATTTCTGAACCGCATTCTCACCCAGAATTCGGAGAATATCGTGAGGATCCACCGCACCTTCACTCAGCCGATCCCCGGCTTTAAGCCGGTCCTTCTCGTGAACTCGAAGGTGCTTGCCGGTTGGAATAGCGTACTCGCGGGCTTCCCCACGGTCGTCCCGAACGGTAATCTTACGGGCGCCACGTTCGATATCCCCGAATTCCACAAAACCGTCGATCTCAGTCACAACAGCCGCGTCTTTTGGACGTCTGGCCTCGAAAAGCTCGGCAACCCTTGGGAGCCCGCCAGTGATATCACGACTTTTGCTGCTGTCGCGTGGGATTTTCACAACGATATCACCCTCGCTCACCGGATCCTTATCCCCTACCTGCAGAAAAGATCCGGCCGGGACCGCCAGATTAGCCATCCGCTTGCCGCTCTCATCATAGATTTCCAGATGCGGATGAAGTCGCCGCTCACGGTGCTCCATAACCATTCGGTTGGTGAACCCGGTCTGCTCATCGTACATTTCCCGAAGAGTCTCTCCCTCAACGATATCTACAAACTTAACACTACCCGTACTAGTCGCTATAATAACGTTGTTGTAGGGATCCCACGTGAACAGTTCCTGTCCCTTACTAACCGTATCCCCATCATCCACATGCATAAGCGCACCATACGGCACGTTATACCGATAACGTTCACGTTCCTGGTCGTCGAGAATACCCACCTCACCGGCACGATTCGCGACAACCAGCCCATTTTTGTGTGGGATAGACTCTACATTATATAGAGCCACTTTACCGTCAATCTTTGAAATCTCCTTGGACTGAGCGATCAGACGAGACGCGGTACCACCAATGTGGAAGGTACGGAGAGTAAGCTGAGTTCCGGGCTCACCGATACTCTGAGCCGCCATGATACCGACCGATTCACCCAGATCGACCTTTTTGCCGGTCGCCAGATTTCTCCCATAACACATGCCGCAAATACCACGAGGTGAATCACAGGTAAGAACCGACCGGATACGTACCATCTCGATTCCGGATTTCTCAATCTTCGCCGCGAGATCCTCATCGATCAGGGTATTGGCCGGACAAAGCATCTCTTCAGTCACAGGATCGTGTATGTCTTCAAGACATACACGGCCTACAAGGCGCCCCGCCAGAGATTCCATCACCTCATCACCTTCGCGCAGCTCTTCGATATCGATACCTTTAATTGTACCGCAGTCCTGCTCGGTCACGACTATATCCTGCACAACGTCGACAAGTCGCCTGGTCAGATATCCGGCGTCGGCCGTTTTCAAAGCCGTATCGGCCAACCCCTTACGGGCGCCGTGAGTGGAAATGAAGTACTCAAGAACCGACAGGCCATCCTTGAAGTTGGAGATGATCGGATTCTCGATAATTTCACCAACCGCCCCGGTAATCTTCTTCTGTGGTTTCTGCATCAGACCACGCATACCTGCCAACTGTTTGATCTGATCCTGACTACCTCGCGCTTTCGCATCAAGCATCATATATACCGGATTGAAACCATCTTTATCTCCCGCAAGCCGCTCATACAGCGCATCCGACACACTGTTCGTTGCATGTGTCCAGATATCGATGATCTTGTTATATCGTTCACCTTCGGTGATTATACCACGTTCATATTGTTTCCGTATCCGCTTATGCTCGGCTGTTGTTGCGTTAATGATTTCATCTTTCTCATCGGGCACAACCAAGTCTTCGAGGCCGAAGGTAATACCACCACGCGTTGAGTATTCGTAACCGAGGCTCTTTACATCATCAAGGAACTTACAAGCCGTCGACGTACCCGCCCTGTGAATGATGCTCGATACAAGTTTCTCAAGGTTTCCCTTTTTCATCAATTCATTAACAAACCCGACCACTTCCGAAGGAATGACGTCATTGAAGATAACACGCCCGGGAGTGGTATCGTAAATCTTGCCGTCAACCCGCACCTTGATTTTAGCATGTAAGTCAACCTGTTCGTCGGCTATTGCATGGAAAACCTCATCCGGATGGCAGAAGACACGACCTTCCCCCTTACGCCCCTGTGCGCTCTTGGTCAGATAATAGATACCCAGTACGATATCCTGCGTCGGCACCATCACCGGATCACCGTCGGAGGGTCGGAGCAAGTTGTTCGCGCTCAGCATCAATAGACGGCATTCGATCTGCGACTCGAAAGACAAGGGTACGTGCACCGCCATCTGATCGCCGTCGAAATCGGCATTGAAAGCGGAACAGACCAGTGGATGAAGACGAATCGCCTTACCCTCCACCAGACGCGGGAAAAAAGCCTGAATACCCAGTCTATGCAATGTCGGTGCCCGGTTGAGCATCACAGGATGATCCTTGATGACCTCCTCCAGAATATCCCAGACTTCAGGTCGTTCCCGCTCGACAAACTTTTTGGCGCTTTTCACCGTTTGTACAAGATTTCTCTCTTCGAGCTTCTGAATGACAAACGGTTTGAACAGCTCCAATGCCATAGTTTTGGGAAGTCCGCACTGGTGGATCTTCAATTCAGGACCAACCACAATGACACTACGTCCGGAATAGTCGACACGTTTACCTAGAAGATTCTGGCGGAACCGGCCCTGCTTACCTTTTAAAAGATCACTAAGCGATTTCAGCGGACGTTTACCTTCGCCCTTGACCGAGAATGTCCTTCGGCCATTATCAAAAAGCGTATCCACCGCTTCCTGAAGCATACGCATTTCGTTACGCAGAATGACGTCGGGAGCACGGATCTCCATGAGCTTCTTCAGACGATTGTTTCTGTTGATAACCCGTCGGTATAGATCGTTGAGATCCGATGTCGCGAACCGTCCGCCTTCAAGGGGCACCAACGGACGCAGATCGGGAGGAAGAACCGGCAAAACCGTAAGAACCATGTTCTCTGGATTGTTCTTTGATTTAAGGAATGCCTCAACTACGCGTAGACGTTTCAGGTGATCCGCACGGCGCTGCATTGAGGATTCAATTTTAATCTTCGAACGTAAATCAATCGACAGTTCGTCAAGGTCCAATGTCGCCAGCATTTCCAGAACGGCCTCACCGCCCATCTTGGCGACAAACTGACGACCTTCTTCTTCCAGTTCGATATATTCGTCTTCGGTGAGGAGCTGACCCAAACGCAAGCTTGTGTCGCCTGGGTCGATAACGACGTACGATTCGTAGTACACGACACGTTCAAGTACTGAATTCTGCATACCAAGCAAATAGCTGATGTGCGACGGAATGGTTTTGAGAAACCAGATGTGCACAATCGGAACCGCAAGCTCAATATGCCCCATGCGTTCACGACGTACCTTGGAATGGGTAACTTCCACACCACAGCGGTCACATACCACGCCGCGATATCGTATTCGCTTGTATTTACCACAGTTACATTCCCAATTCCGAACCGGGCCGAAAATCTTTTCACAAAACAAACCGTCACGTTCGGGCTTGAAGGAACGGTAATTGATCGTTTCCGGCTTAACAACTTCACCGTAGGACCAGTTACGAATAATATCGGGAGAGGCAAGCCTGATTCCGACGCTTGAAACCTCGCGGGCCTTCTTATCGAATTGGGTATTGAATCCGGCCACGTAAACCCCCTGTTCAATGTTCTCCACCCGAGTGACCCCGGGCGGAGTAACGGCTCTATATGCCTAAAGTTTTTTCCATCATTACAGTCTACAGATCGCTGTCCAGATCGCTTCTATTCCTCGCGGTAATTGACCGCAATATCCAGTGCCAGCGCTTTGATCTCACGAATGAGAACGCTGAAAGCTTCCGGCGTTCCGGAACGAGGCGAGTTTTCACCCTTTACAATAGCTTCATAAACGCGTGATCGTCCGGTGAGATCGTCACTCTTCACGGTTAGCATCTGCTGAAGAGTATAGGCTGCGCCATAAGCCTCCAACGCCCAAACCTCCATCTCTCCGAATCGCTGACCGCCAAACTGAGATTTACCACCGAGCGGTTGCTGAGTAACCAGCGAGTATGGCCCTATTGATCGAGCATGAATTTTGTCGTCAACCAAATGACACAGTTTCAACATATAGATCGGACCCACAGTGACCTCATGGTGAAAACGCTCACCGGTGCGGCCATCACGCAACTCCGATTTACCCGACGCCGGCAGCTCGGCAGCCTCGAGATTCTTCAGCACGTCCTCGTAGCTGGCACCGTCGAACACCGGCGTCGCGATAGGTTGCTTCAATTTTCCAGCGGCCCACCCCATATGCGTCTCGAGTATCTGCCCTACATTCATTCGTGAAGGAACTCCAAGCGGATTCAGAATAATTTCAATCGGTGTCCCGTCGGGCATGAACGGCATGTCCTCCTGCGGAACGATCTTTGAAATAACTCCCTTGTTCCCGTGACGTCCAGCCATCTTGTCACCAACCGACAGTTTTCTCTTTTTGGCGACATAGACTTTGACCAACTGAAGAACGCCCGGTTTGAGTTCATCACCACGGACAATCTTATCAATTTCCTTATCGAGTTTATCCTCGAGCTTGGCGACAAGATCCCCAGCACGGTAGAGTACCGCTTCAGCCTTCTTGCCCTTTTCCGGATCGTCGCAAAGCCCGTCTTTAAAGGAAATAGCGTCAAAATCCATCTTCGTGAGCATCGACTTCCGCCATTTTTTGTCGGCCGGAACAATGACTTCACCACTATGGACGTCGGTGATCTCTCTTGTGGTCGTATCTGTCAGGATTTCAGTCAGTTTCTCTATGCGGAGACGTTCTATCTCGCTTATCCGACCCCCAACATCAGCCTTGAGATCATCGATACGCTGCTTGTCTTTTTTCTTCGACCGTTTGTCACGGTCCTTGCGGGAATACACATGGGTATCAATAACGATACCTTTGAGTCCGGGAGGCGCCTTCAGCGATGAATCTCGCACATCACCGGCTTTCTCACCAAATATCGCACGAAGGAGACGCTCCTCCGGAGAAAGCTCCGTCTCACCTTTCGGCGTTACTTTTCCAACAAGGATATCCCCGGCCTCAACCTCGGTACCATTGCGAATAATACCATTCTCATCGAGGTTTTTCAGAGCATCCTCACCAACATTGGGAATCTCCCGAGTAAGCTCCTCCGGTCCTCGTTTGGTGTCCCGGACCTCGGTTTCGAACACCTCGATATGTATCGAAGTGTAGATATCGTCGGCGACCAGCTTTTCGGATACGATAATCGCGTCCTCGAAATTGTATCCCCTCCACGGCATGAACCCGACCATAACGTTTCTTCCAAGAGCCAGTTCGCCGTCTTTGGTCGCGTGTCCGTCGGCAAGCACATCACCGGCATCCACCTTCTGACCGGCACGCACACAGACTCGCTGGTTGATACACGTATCCTGATTGGAGCGCTCAAACTTTACCAGTTCATAGGTGTCCGTTTCCATCAATCCGAGTACATCTTCATCGTCGCTATTCTTCTCTTTGCGCACGACAATCCTCTGTGCATCGACCTTTTCGATAACCCCGGCATTCTTCGCCACGATCAAACACCCGGAATCGATCGCCGCGCGACGTTCCAGACCAGTTCCGACAAACGGCGCTTCGGTCTGCATGAGCGGTACCGCCTGTCGCTGCATGTTCGACCCCATCAAAGCACGGTTGGCGTCGTCGTGTTCCAGAAACGGAATCAGTCCGGCGGCGACACTCACCAACTGCATAGGCGAGACATCCATATAAGTGATCTCTTCGGGAGGAATCACCGGAAAATCGCCACGCAACCGCGCGAAAACCATGGGTTCCGTCAGTTTACCGTCTTTGTTGGTCGGTGTATTGGCCTGCGCAATATGGTATTTGTCTTCCTGGTCGGCGGTCAGATACTCGATTTCACCGGTAAGCCGACCGTTTTCGACTTTCTGGTACGGGGTTTCGATAAACCCGAACTCGTTTACGCGCGCAAAAGTACTCAGTGACGCAATAAGTCCAATGTTCGGTCCTTCAGGAGTCTCGATTGGACACAGACGTCCATAATGAGTATGGTGCACGTCACGAACCTCAAACCCCGCTCGCTCACGCGTGAGGCCACCCGGCCCCAGTGCACTCACACGACGTTTATGCGTGAGTTCTGAGAGCGGATTCGTCTGGTCAAGGAACTGCGACAACTGTGATGAACCAAAAAACGCCTGTACAACCGTGGAAACCGTTCGTGCATTGATAAGATCCTGTGGAGTCAGGTTTTCGGTATCCCTCAGGCTCAGACGCTCGCGGATAGTTCGCACCATTCGGGTCAATCCAACCGTGAACTGAGCAGAAAGAAGCTCCCCGACCGAACGTACGCGTCGATTACCGAGGTGGTCGATATCATCGACAAATCCCTCACCCCCCGCAAGATTGATCATGTATTTAAACGCCGCGACGAAATCTTCGCGACTGAGAGTATTATGGCCCTCAGGGTGTTTGTTACCCAGACGACTGTCAAGTCGATATCGTCCTACATCACCAAGGTCGTACCGCTTTTCGTCGAAAAATAGCCTCTGGATAAGATTTCTGGCCGTGTCGACATTCGGTGGATCTCCCGGCCGCATTGTCGAGTATATATATAGAAGAGCTTCCTCTTCGGACTTCGTGGGGTCTACCGCAATGGTATTTCGAATCACCATCCCTTCGGTGCTTCCGGCATCCTTCAGGATTTCGATTTGGGCGATGTTCGCCTCGAGCAGGTCATTCCACTTGGTTTCAGTAACGACCTCGTTGAAGTCGATGAGTATTTCACCCGTTTCAGTACTGAAAACCGGTTTCGCGGTCACCGTTCCCAGCACGTCTTCTTTTTTATCCTCGGATACGGCAACCGTTTCGCTTTTGTAAAACAACGAGAGCAGTTCTTCATCGCTCGAGTTGCCCAGTGCCCGGAGAAGAATAGTTGCGGGCATCTTTTTTCGGCGATCCACATTTACCGTAAGGACATCGTCATTATCAAGAAGCAGTTCTACCCAGGATCCCCGCTGCGGGATAATACGGGCGCTGAGAAGCTTGGCGCCGCTGGGCTGGTTTACTTCGTCAAAAGTAATACCCGGCGAACGATGTAGCTGACTGACGATTACGCGCTCGGCGCCGTTAATCACGAACGTACCACGATCGGTCATCAGCGGAATCTCGCCGATATATACTTCATTACTGATTTTTTCTACAAACTTTTTTGTTTCCCCGTCCTGTTCGAATACGAGCAGCGACATGTCCACTTTCAGGGGAGCTGCGTAGGTCATTCCGCGTTCTTTGCATTCCCGCAAGGAATATTTCGGAACGCCGAGTTTGTAACCGTCAAACTCAAGCGAATAATAACCCTTTACATCACCTACGGGAAACAGACTTAGGAAAGCTCCGTGCAAACCGTCTTTTTTTCGCAATCGCGGAGGCAAACCCTGCTGGAGAAATGCCTCGTATGATTTAGTCTGGATCTCCAGAAGATTCGGCAGATCCATTACTTTTCGGCTGCGGGAGTAGCTCTTACGTTGTACCATTCGGGTATCCCCTTGCCTATTTGGGCTCGACAGACCGTTGGGTGCTTACAATACACTGACACGAGATGCCATGGACACCTCGTGTCAAATCGCAATCCTGAAGGTTCTCAAGAGATCGGCATTAATCAAATACACAAAACCGTTTTACAGGAGAAAGTTATTTAATCTCTATGCCGGCACCGACTTCTTCGAGCTGTTTCTTGAGATCGTCGGCTTCTTCTTTCGTTACGGCTTCCTTGACCGGCTTCGGAGCACCCTCAACCAGGTCTTTGGCTTCTTTCAGACCAAGTCCGGTAATCGCACGGACAACCTTGATCACCTGAATTTTCTTGCCGCCCGCCTCCTTCAGAATGACATCGAATTCGGTCTTCTCTTCCGCGGCTTCACCCGCGGCACCGGCGGCCGGTGCGGCCGCAACAGCCATCGGCGCAGCCGCTTTGACATCAAACTTTTCTTCAATTGCCTTGATGAGATCAGAAAGCTCGAGTACGGTTTTGGACCCGATGGCATCAATGATCTCTTCGTTAGTTAAAGTAGCCACGTTAGACCTCCACTATTAAAAAAGTTTCGTAATAATCCGAAGTATGGTCGGAGCTTATTCGCCCGACTCTTCTTTCTTTGTCCGCACGGCTTCAAGAGTACCCACAAACTTGAGGAGGATACCATTGAGAACACCGGCAAAATTCGTGACCGGTGCATTGAGGCATGAAAGGAACTGTGAAAGCAATACTTCCCGCGAAGGCAGATCCGCCAGTCGTCCGGCTTCCTCAGCCTGAAAGACGGTTCCGTCTACATAGGCGACTTTCAGTCCTAATGCGTCTTTATAGTCTTTGTTGAAGCTCTTGATTACCCTGGCCGGTGATGTTGCGTCGTCTGAAGTAACCGCAACCCCAACCGGGCCTTTCAAGTACTCGTTGAGTTGGCCCTTACCAGTCCGTTCCAGGGCAATCTGAGCGAGTTTGTTCTTGACGACTATATACTTACTGCCGCCGTCTCTTAGATTTCTGCGAAGTTCGGTTATCTTCCCGACATCGATACCGGTAAAATCGGTTAGATAAATGCCCGTAGCGTCGGAGAAGACATCTTCGAGCACACTGATCGATTCATTACGTTCCGCCTTAGTAGTCGCCATTCCTACAACCTCTTTCCCTCAGCCTCATGCGGTTTGCATTCGAAGTGTTACCGCAAATCAGCCTGGCTGATTCGCAGGCCCTGTCCCATCGTGCTCGACAGGGTGACCTTTTTGATATATGAACCCTTAGCCGCCGAAGGCTTGGCTTTATTCACAGCCTCCATGAAGGCCTTAACGTTTTCGCAAAGTTTGTCCGTATCGAAGGATAGTCGTCCGAGAGGAGCGTGGAGTATTCCTCCCTTTTCCACTCGGAATTCAACTCGCCCTTTTTTAAGTTCTTCGACCGCTCTTCCGATTTCCATCGTCACGGTCCCGACTTTCGGGTTGGGCATCATTCCGTGAGGACCCAGGATTTTTCCGAGTTTACCTACCACCCTCATCATATCAGGTGTGGCAATGACTGAATCGAAATCCATCCATCCCCCGGTGATCTTCTCGGCGAGATCTTCGGCGCCGACAAAGTCCGCGCCGGCCTTCTTTGCCTCTTCGGCTTTCGGCCCCTGAGCAAACGCGAGAACGCGCACCGTTTTTCCCAGGCCGTTGGGGAGCACCACGGCGCTTCTTACGGCCTGATCACTTTTACGGGGATCGACACCCAGATTGACCGCAACTTCCAGGGTTTCATCGAACTTGACAGTCGAATTGCCCTTTACGAATTCTACAGCCTCGGCCAAACCGTACTCGTGCATTTTGTCGATTTTTTCCCGGGCCTGTTTCCAATTTTTACCGCGTTTCATCCCTTGTTCCTCTCACTCATGCCGGCCATTAAACGACCTGTACACCCATGCTCCGCGCCGTTCCCATTACCGTTTTCATGGCCGCATCAACATCGGCCGCATTGAGATCGGGCATTTTGATCTCCGCAATTTTTCGGATTTGATCCTTCGACAATGATCCGATTTTTTCTTTGTTCGGTATCCCGGATCCCTTTTTCGCGTTAAGCTCTTTGAGAATAAGTACGGAAGCGGGCGGCGTTTTTGTTACAAAGGTAAATGATCGATCGGCATACACCGTAATAACCACAGGTGTAACCATGCCGTTCGCATCCTTGGTTTTGGCGTTATATGCCTTACAGAACTCCATAATATTAACGCCGTGTTGCCCGAGCGCCGGACCAACCGGAGGCGCCGGATTGGCTTGACCACCCGGAATCTGCAACTTTATCTGACCGATGATTTTCTTTGCCAACTTGCCGATCCCTTCCCTATATGTATATACCTGATAAACCGCGGTCAACTGACCGGGTCTACCTGCACAAAATCCAGTTCAACGGGCGTCGATCGCCCGAAAACGCTCACCATCACCTTGACTTTTCCCTTTTCAGGGTGAATTTCATCAACCGTGCCGTCAAAATCCTTGAACGGTCCTTCCTTGATCTTGACAGCATCCCCCACCTCAAACGGCATTTCGGAGACTTCGCGCACCCCGCCCTTTTCGGTCTGACCGAGAATTCGGCGGATTTCATCTTCCTTTATCGGCTGAGGGGTACGACCCCCGACAAACCCGCTGACTCCATTGATACCCCGTATGAAATGCATGCTCTCCTTGTTGAGTTCCATCTCGACAAGTATGTAGCTGGGGAAAAACTTCCGGGTCGTTTTTACCTTTTTGCCATTCTTTACCTGCACAACGTCCTGGGTGGGCATCAGGACCTGACTTATGAGTCCCTCAAGATCACCAGATTCGATAAACTCCTGGATGTACTGAACAACCTTGGCTTCCTGGCTCGAATATGTCTGTACCACGTACCAATGCATAGCCATTGAACTACCTATCATGGAAGAAAATCACAAATTGAGGACGTAGCCGAGCGCACCGTTCAGAATCATGTCAAATGCCTTCACACAAAGAGCAACGGCAATACTCAGGACCACAACCAGGGTGGTCGCACTCGTCACTTCCGCACGAGACGGCCAACTGACCTTTGCCAATTCGGACCGCACATCTTTGAGATACTGGAGGAATTTCTGCATTATTATAACCACCGAAATCTATGGTAATTAACAGGCCTGGAGGGACTTGAACCCCCAACCAATGGTTTTGGAGACCACTACTCTACCAATTGAGCTACAGGCCTATGCTTTCGTTATGCATATCGCCGTAATGAGAAGCCGATGATGAAAGCTATCGTGCTTCCTTGTGCATCGTGCGTTTTCTCTCAAATGGGCAATACTTTGTATACTCGACACGACCTGAGTGAAGTCTCTTGTTTTTCGTGGTGTTGTAGTTTCTCTGCTTACACGAAGTGCACTCAAGCGTAATTTTATCTCTCGGCATGGTAAATCCCGTTTTCTGAAGCTTAACTTATTCGATAATATCGGTTACGACACCCGCACCGACAGTTCGGCCACCTTCGCGCACCGCGAACCGGAGTTCCTTTTCCATTGCAATAGGAACAATCAATTCCACTTCAAGGTTGGCGTTGTCACCAGGCATAATCATTTCAACGCCTTCGCCCAGATTAATCGATCCGGTAACGTCGGTAGTACGGAAGTAGAACTGCGGACGGTATCCGTTGAAAAACGGGGTGTGACGTCCACCCTCTTCTTTTGACAACACATACACTTCGGATTTGAACTTTTTGTGAGGTGTAATGCTGCCGGGTTTCGCCAGCACCATTCCACGATCGATCGCACTTTTATCGATTCCACGGAGAAGGCAACCGACGTTATCACCTGCTTGCCCCTCATCGAGAATCTTACGAAACATCTCGACACCGGTAACGACGCATTTCTGTGTGTCGCGAATACCGACGATCTCGATTTCTTCACCGACCTTTACCTTACCACGTTCTATACGACCGGTAGCAACCGTACCACGACCCGTGATACTGAACACATCCTCGACCGGCATCAGGAACGGCTTGTCGACTTCACGTGCCGGTTCCGGAACGTAGGAGTCTACGGCATCGACAAGTGCATCAATCGAAGGAGTTCCAATTTCGCTTGTATCACCCTCGAGAGCCTTGAGGGCGGAACCCTTCACGATCGGAATATCATCGCCGGGGAATTCGTATTTCGAAAGAAGCTCACGAACCTCGAGTTCAACCAGCTCGAGAAGCTCCGGATCATCAACCATGTCGACCTTGTTCAGGTATACTACAATATAAGGTACACCAACCTGACGAGCCAGAAGGATGTGTTCCCGTGTCTGCGGCATGGGTCCGTCGGCGGCACTTACTACAAGAATCGCTCCATCCATTTGAGCCGCACCCGTGACCATATTCTTAATGTAGTCGGCATGTCCGGGACAATCTACGTGAGCATAATGGCGGTTGTCGGTGGAGTACTCGACATGAGCAGTTGCGATTGTAATACCACGTTCCCGTTCCTCGGGAGCATTGTCGATCTCCTCGAACTTCTTAATGTCGGCATATCCCTTACTCGCCTGGTGGAGAGTAATTGCCGCCGTCAAAGTAGTCTTCCCATGATCGACGTGACCAATTGTACCTACATTGACGTGGGTCTTACTTCTCTCAAATTTCGCCTTCGACATGCTCACTCACCCTTTCCTGATAAATAGCGTTTCGGTGATAGTGGTACTACCCAAATTGGCGCAATTCGTAATCATGAAGAGCCCACGACGGGACTCGAACCCGTGAACCTCATCCTTACCAAGGATGCGCTCTACCAACTGAGCTACATGGGCAGTTGAGTACAAAAAAAAGAGCGGGCTATGAGACTCGAACTCACAACAACCACCTTGGAAGGGTGGAGCTCTACCATTGAGCTAAGCCCGCTAATTTATATAATGGGCAGGGGTGGTTTCGAACCACCGTAGGCGTAAGCCAATGGATTTACAGTCCATCCCCTTTAACCACTCGGGCACCTACCCATAAACTCTGTAATGTATTTCGACGTGCGACTTGATGATCGTAATGGAGCCGATGGAGGGACTCAAACCCCCGACCATTCGATTACAAGTCGAACGCTCTATCAACTGAGCTACATCGGC
>CAYFVL010000023.1:0-33278 GCA_964346405.1 uncultured Fibrobacterota bacterium | reverse complement strand
GGGCCAGCCCGCCGTCGCTCCGCTGAAACAGGGGTTTTCGGACAGGCACTAACTAGACGAATTCAGTAACGCGTTCGGCGAAATCTACCGCTCAGCGGCACCGCTTGAATAGAAAATGATGGGGTTCATGAGACTACAACTACCGTTCCATTTGCGTACAATCGGCCGTTATGAGCTTGCCACTGTTTTGATGGCAGCCGCTCTGCTATTGTTTACCAGTCCTTCCACGGCGCAACGGTTCAACAGTTACGGACAAAAATGGTACACCATCGAGTCCGATCATTTCCGGATTCACTACCAGGAAGGGCTTCTCGGGGTTGCAAAGGAAACCGGAGACATTCTGGAGCGTCTGTATACAATCTACACCGAAGAGTATAACGTTCGCCTTCCGTCGAAAACCGACGCAATGGTCTCAAACAGCGATATGAGCGGCGGATGGGCGCTGGCTCACAGCAACATGATCCATATCTGGGCCAATGGATTCGATTGGAATATGCGCGGAACGCACGACTGGCTCGAAGACGTGGTATCTCATGAATTCGCTCATGTTATTTCGATATGGACTGCGAATAAGCTTCCACGCTGGATGCCGTACATGCAGGCGGGATTCTTCTCTCACCCTAACGACACCACAACAATTCGAACGGGACGGGTGGAGAAAACCCCGATTGGAACGCGTCTGGAGGTGCACCGACTCTTTCCCAACGAGATACTCCCCCCGTGGTTTTATGAAGGCATTGCACAATTCGAAAGTGCACGGAATGAGGGCGATGCCTGGGATTCGCATCGTGACATGATTATGCGTACACTGGTCATGTCGCGTTCCATGCTTTCCTGGGACCATATGTTTGTGTTCATCGGACAGGGCGACGATTACGAGAAGGTGTACAATCATGGGTTTTCGCTCATAAGGTACATTCACGAAACCTACGGCTACGAAAAAGTTGTGTTATTCCTGAGGGAATGCGGGAAAATTTCCGTTCTGTCGATTGACCAGGCTATTCGGGAAGTTTTGGGGGTTTCCGGACGCGAACTGTATCGCGATTGGAAAAAACATCTTGAAAAAGAGTATTCCGCCCAGATAGAGGCAATCGGGAAACAGGTTTACGGACGGAAGATCAACAAGAAAGGGTTTAACAACTTTTTCCCCCGTTTCTCTCCCAACGGTGAACATATTTTGTTTCTTTCAAATGGCGAGAGCGTGTCGTTTCGCCAGTCCCTTCACAGCTATGCACTGTCTGATACGGTAGAGGACGACAAGCGTATTAACATGCGAATGCCCAAGGTGGGACACGCCTTCGACATACATGATTCGCTCAACCGCATACTGTTTTCATCCATGCATTCGAAAGAATCACAGTTGGCCGCCGATAAAGGCGGAATCCGGACTCGCGATCTGTTTATCGATACCATCCGCTTTGAGAAAAAACCATTTTTCGATTTTTCTAAAACTGAACAACAAGTCACAGAGCGGAAAAGCGTTTTCTCTGGATCGTTTTCTCCCAACGGTGACCGTATTGCCTGTGCACGACGGGACATCGACCGATTTTATCTCTGCCTGACCGATACGGCCGGTAACAAATTGCGGCACTTGTATCCTGCCAAAGACGATCCCGACAATATTATCCGAGCAATCTTCAGTGTCGACTGGTCTCCCGACGGACGCCGGATTGCCGTTAGTTTCATCGACAAACAAAATCGCAAAATCGGAATTTACGACACGGCATCCTCAGAGTTTCTGCTACTCTGTGACACGAAGCACGACGAACGTGATCCAAGGTTCGGCCCCGACGGCAAAACGGTGTATTTTTCATCGGACCGCACCGGCATTTTCAACGTGTATCGATATGATCTCGAAAAGGAAACGCTTCAACGGGTGACCAATGTTTCCGGCGGCGCATTTACGCCGGATGTTTCGCCCGACGGCACTAAATTGGTATATGCCAACTACGATCCCGACGGATTCGGCATATACCTTCTCGACTCCATTACCGTTGTTGAAGACAATCTTTCCGGAGAAACGGCTCCGTATCAACCGGTCGGACGCACCAAAATCAAAACGGTGTTCACCGCCCCGGTCCCTTACAGCAGACTGCCTCGGAAACCGATGGTCATTCCGAGCGTATTTGGAGAGGAACTGGTCACCAAAGAGGACGATCCTTTCAGCGGACAGCCGTCACTGAAAATCGGCGCGATCCTTGGTTTGTTCGATCCCCTGGCTCTCGATGGTCCGGGGAGCGAAGTCGGTGCCTATTTGCTTTTCGATCCGACCGATATCAATAACCTCTTCAACAAATCCTACATGGATTTCGACATGGGGATGTTCGGGTCAACCAGAATGTTTCCACTTGATATTTCGGTCTCTGCCGAGGTACGCAGTATCACCGGACGCGATGAGTTCAATTACTATGGATACGGCGACTCTGTGAAGACACTCATCCTGGACTATAGTCTGGTGCCGCGAGAAGCCGATCTGACCATTTCTCACGCAATCGGCGGTGGTGATCCAATGGCGCCCTATATGGGTCTTCGTCTCTACGGCAGCGCCGGCTACAGCGTCTTTGATCAGCGATTCTCTATCAGGGACTACCCGGCTCTGGGAAATCAACACGATATCGAACAGAAACTCGAGTTCGCACGTGGGTATCGTTTCTCACTCTGGAGCACATTTCTCTCCATGAAAACTTCCGACAAAACAAAAATGATGGGATCCCCCCGAGGAACCTATGCAAAGCTGGTATACGATCTCTATGGCCAGGATCTCTACAACCATGATCGAGCGGTCCTTCTCAATCAGGATTCCTACGATTTCTATCAATTCAATCAGTTGAGCGGTTCCGCAAAACTCGGGAGAAAGACGCCGTGGAACAAAGGACACGACTTGTACCTCGAAGCCTCGGGAACCGCGGTAGCCCTGACCGAAGCAAACAAGCAGTATTTGCGAGGGAAAAATCAGGACGACAATCTGCCGAGCTTTCACGAGCCGGTTGCCTGGATTCCCGGGTATACCTATTATTTCAGAGATACAGTACGGGATGCCGGGGGAAACGATTCCCTCCACTATGATACCGTGCTTGTTTCGGGCGATGTGGTTGCGCAGGGGCTGTTTTCCTATCGATTTCCTTTGTGGATGGATATCGACAAGAAGCTCGGGTGGATGTATTTCCATGATCTGTACGCCGGGCTGAACATTTCCGGTGGCGCGGCCTGGGAACGGCCCACGGATTTTCTCGATTTCAATCGTGAAGACTGGCTCGTCGCAATCGGCGCGGAGATTCGGTTGGCCGGACTCTCTTTCAGTAACTTTCCGCTATACGCAAAACTCAAATGGGACTGGGGACTCGACAAGCCGGCGCCTCTCGGCGGACACCGGTTCCTGTTTTCGGTCGGACTCAGTTTCGACTATTGGGAATACATCGATATCAGAAACTGGTCAAGCCCGCTTGACAAGTTCCGGGCATCGAACAGGTCGGTGGGGCTATCGCGTCGATCGAGCGTGAATATGCGGTAGGAAAACTGCACCGCCAACGGAAATGCAACTCCCATGGTTCGTGGCAGCATTGGCAATCACTTAATTAGTGTCCGTCCGAAAAGTCCTGTTTTCGCTCGGATTGATGAAGCAAACCGGCGATTTCAGCCTAAAACGGGCGCTTCGACAGGCTCAGCGTCCGTTTTAGGGACTTTTCGGACAAGCACTAATTAACCCAAGTTTCGCAACCAACTCACGGCATTCTGCGAAGACGAAAACAGGTGATGCGGAACACTTTTGCCAACTCCCGCATAGTGGTATATTGGGGGGATTGCCGCACGAAACGAAAACCGGGAGAGACGGGAGAAGCACACGGGAGGCGACGTATGGGAATAGCCGGAAAACTGGCTCTGACAATGGGCGATCCTTCAGGCATCGGTCCTGAAATCACCCTTAAAGCGCTGTCCAAATACTCACGGGACCTCGAAAATATCGTAGTCGTGGGCGATAGGAGAATTATCGAAAGAGCGGCCGGGTACGTGCGTTCCGCGCCGTCCATTCGTAGTATACAGGCAGTATCGGAGGCAAAACCCGAGGCCGTCAATGTTCTGGATCTCAAAAACATCGCCCCGTCCGACGCTCCCCCGGGCCGAATCACCGCCGAGGGTGGAAAAGCGTCTTACGAATACGTGCTGCGGGCAATAGACCTCGCCAAATCGGGGGCCGTGGACGGTGTCGTGACCAATCCCATAAACAAAGCTGCCTTGAAGGAGGCAGGTATTCCCTACCCCGGCCATACCGAAATCTTTGCCCATGAGACCTCGACCACTCGCTACTCGATGATGTTCTACCTGGACGGAATCGCCGTAGTGCATGTCACCACTCATTGTTCGCTCAGGGAAGCCCTTGATTTGATCAGTACGTCCCGCGTTCTGAACAATATAGAACTGCTTCACGATACTCTCCGCAAAATGGGAGTGCAAAAACCCAGAATTGCGGTTTCCGGTGTAAATCCTCATGCGGGTGAAGGGGGCTTGTTTGGGTCCGAAGAAATAGACACTATCGCTCCGGGTATTTCTCAGGCTCAATACCTGGGGATCGATGCCGGCGGACCGTATCCCCCCGATACAGTTTTCATGCGGGCATTCCGCGGCGAGTTCGACGGAATCGTTTCGATGCTCCACGATCACGGGTTTGTTGCGCTGAAAAGCAAAGATTTCGAACGCGGAGTAAATATCACCATCGGACTCCCGATTGTACGAACCTCGGTCGGGCACGGGACTGCCTACGATATCGCAAGCACGGGAACGGCATCGGATCAAAGCCTGCGCGAAGCGATTCGCCTGGCCGGAATTCTTGCGAACAACCCTTGAACTGAGCCGTAATCCTGACTATATTTGTATTGTATCTTATAATAGTCAGGTTATTATGCAGTTGAACTACAGAAAACGCTGGTACGCACAGCATTTCTCTTCCATGCTGAAGAAGCCGTTCGTTCATATTCTCTTTGGCGCGCGCCAAACAGGAAAAACGGTTCTGCTACGGCATTTGGTTGAAAATGCCGACGCCTGGTACAATTTGGCCGACCCTGCTGAGAAAAACAGGCTCCTGGTCGATTCCGGAGCGTTCCAAAGGGAATCACGTGCTCTCCCGGCCGGTGATACCCCGGTCGTCATTGTCATCGATGAAGCCCAGGCGGTGCCTGCAGTATTCGATGCGATTCAGGTGTTATACGATTCGGATAAGGAGCGATGGCGATTCGTATTGTGCGGCAGCTCGGCACGACGACTTCGTACTACCGGCGCCAATCTCCTGCCGGGCCGTTCCATACTTCATCATTTGTTTCCACTCATACTGAGTGAAAGACCGCCTGAGTCGATGCAAAAGCAATCGTATATACTTCCTCTTCCCGCCCATCCCGAGGATGAGACACCTCAGTTCCCGGCCGCCGGTTTGTACGAACGGCTCGCCTACGGCGATCTGCCCGGCATCGTTCTTACCCCCGAGGAAGACCGTCCTCTTCTGCTGAAGTCGTACGCACAGATCTATCTGGAAGAGGAAATCCGGCGTGAAACCATGATTCGTGATTGGCCGGCTTTTGTCAGATTCTTGCAGCTTGCCGCGACGCATTCAGGTCAGATGATGAACTATGCGGCGGTATCGCGACAAACCGGTGTGTCAATAGCAGCCATCAAGTCCCATTATCAGCTCCTCGAGGACATTTTTATCGGCTTCTCGATCTCAGGCTTCACCGGAAGTAACCGCCGAACTCTCCTATCTACCCCCAGGTTCTTTTTCGCCGATCTTGGTGTGCGCCATGCGGCCGCGGGACTCACTCCCGACCGTAATACCGTCACCGTCGATCCCGGTTCTCTCTTTGAACAGTGGGTGGGTATTGAGCTTTGGAAGCGGTTGCAGTATCTGGGCACTGGACGATTAACCTATCTGCGGGCCAAGAGTGGTATGGAAATCGACTACATTGTGGAGTACGACGGAGCGTTGATTCCGGTCGAGGTAAAATGGACCGAAACTCCCTCGCTATCCGATGCGCGCCACGTGCTCAGTTTTCTGGGAGAGCAACCGTCGGCCAAACACGGTTATGTCGTCTGCCGCTGCCCCCGCCCTCAGCAGCTATCCGAAACGGTCACGGCCATTCCCTGGTGGATGATCTGAAACAAAAAGGGCCCCGCGAACAGCGGGGCCCAGTAACAAACAAACTTCAGAGGCCTTTCGACTTTGCGACTTTACACCGTATAGGTGGAAGCCGAAACGTCGCCGCCGGTGCCGGTCCAATTCGTATGGAAGAACTTGCCACGCGGCTGATCGACACGCTCGTAGGTATGCGCACCGAAATAGTCACGCTGCGCCTGCAGCAGATTGGCCGGCAGACGTTCGCTTCTGAAACCATCGTAGAACGAAAGAGCGGTAGTAAAGGCCGGCACCGGAACACCCAGTTCAACCGCCTTTGTCACCACTTTACGCCATGATGCCTGACACCCCTCGATAACTTCACGGAAGTAATCGTCAAGGAGCAGGTTGTTGAGATCCGGATTCTTGTCGAATGCATCTTTGATTTTGCCCAGGAACACCGAACGGATAATACAGCCCCCGCGCCACATCAACGCAATGCCGCCATAATTCAGATTCCAGCCGTATTCCTTTGCCGCCTCACGCATCAGCATATAGCCCTGCGCATAGGAAACGAGTTTCGAAGCCAGCAAGGCTCTGCGAATGTCTTCGACAAATTCTTTCTTGTCGCCGTCGAACTGCTTGTTCGGACCCCGCAGAATCTTCGATGCTTCTACCCGCTCGTCTTTCATCGCGGAAAGACAGCGCGCATAGACGGCCTCACCGATGAGCGTCACCGGCACACCGAGGTCCAGAGAACTGATGCCGGTCCATTTCCCCGTCCCCTTCTGCCCGGCGGTATCGAGAATTGTGTCGACAACATAATTGCCGTCGTCGTCTTTCTTGCCGAGAATGTCGCGGGTGATCTCGACAAGATAGCTGTCAAGCTCGCCCTTGTTCCATTCAGCGAACACTTCATGCATCTCCTGATTACCCAGCCCCAGCCCCTCTTTCATCAACTGGTAGGCTTCACAGATAAGCTGCATGTCGCCATATTCGATACCGTTATGTGTCATTTTGACGTAGTGTCCGGCGCCGTCCTCCCCTACCCAGTCACAGCAGGGCTCGCCTTGAGGTGTTTTGGCGCACACAGCCTGAAACACGTCTTTTACCAGCGGCCACGCTTCAGGATTTCCGCCGGGCATCATCGAGGGACCGAAACGTGCACCCTCTTCACCACCGGATACACCTGTTCCAATGTACAGTATCCCTTTTTCCTCGAGATACTTTGTTCTGCGAACGGTGTCGGGAAAGTGTGAGTTCCCACCGTCGATAATCAGGTCACCTTTGTCCAGGTGCGGCAGAAGTGTTTCGATAAACTTGTCGACCGCGTCTCCGGCCTTCACCAGAAGCATTATTTTTCTCGGACGCTTGAGCATCGCGATCATTTCTTCGATTGAATGGGCGCCAAGAATTGTATCCCGTCCCTTTGCCGCATTGTTCAGGAAGTCGTCCACTTTAGAGACCGTACGGTTGTAGGCGACAACCGTGTAGCCCTTATCACTCATATTCAGGATCAGATTCTGCCCCATAACGGCCAGGCCGATTAGAGCGATATCTCCTTTAGGTTCCGACATGCTTCCATCCTTTCGTAGAAGTTATACTGCATACCCGGCTAATTTGCGTTACCATCCACCAAAACGAGACGTGTGCAGCGTGTTGGGCCAATCACGGTTTAAAGCGATCTTTGTATGCCCAGAGTCCTACCGCCGGATTGGAAATGTAGAAAACCTCTTCTCCGTCGGGCATTGTGTTGAACCCATCAACAAGCTTCGAGCGGTCATATCGAGAAGAGTATTCCACAAGGTCGCCGTAGATGAAATTTACCGACTCGACCTCTTCGCGTGTCAGTTTGCCGGGACAATACGTCACCGAAAACCGTCCCTCACTCGAGCCGTGGATCAGGTGCGCCGCGGCACTGAGGTTGCCGGCCAGGTCATCGTTTTCTTTCACCAGATCGAGAACTCGCTCCGTACCCACGTACCCGTATTTGCGGATCAGAGTATCGATTCCGGAATCTTCGCCGAATTCCCGCACTCCGGGCGCAAGAACAATGAGTTCGGCTCCGTCGGCAAGCGCCATGCGCGTGCGATAAACTGCCTTGTTCCCAAGCCAGGTGCTTTTGAATTCGGAAGGATCGAGATATACCACCGCTTTTCGGATCGGACGATCCAGCATTTCAAAATTGACTTTCAGGCTCAGGGCGGCGGCTTTCTCAAAGCACTCGACATCATCCCCGACAAACATCCCCCGCGCAACCAGAGCCCCCGTTGAATCCCTGCCGACCACGGTCTGTACATACACGATGGGAAGGTTCTTTGCGAAGTGATCAGATGCGTAATTGAGCACGCTGCGGACCGGATTGTGCGCTCTCCCCATGATCCGTTCCATGCCGTATGCAGCACCCAGGAAATGGCTTTTCCCGATTCCTTCGGCTCCACCGGTCCCCACGAAAATATTCTTGTTGTAATTGGCCATTCCGATTACTTCGTGTGGAACAACCTGGCCGATCGACAAGATCAGATCATGTCCTCCCTGGGCAAGAAGGGCATCAACCTGAGCGGGCCAACTGAAATCGACAGCGCCTTCGGATACCTCTTTGACGTATTCTGAAGGAACGGTGCCCAGTGTGACCAATCCGCTACGCCAGTCGTGCGTACGGAACAGATCCCTGGGAATGTCGCCGAACATCTCCGTGATTTCTTCGTCGGTCATCGGAAAATGCGTTCCCAGGGCCGGAAGAACATCGGTCATTCTCTTGTCGAAGTGCTCCCAGGCAAACCGGGTTATCTCTCCCGCTCTGGAATGGAACCGAGTGAAATCGGGCGGAACCGCTAGAACCTTTTCACGTGTTCCCAGTTTCCCCATAGCTTCGAGCAGTCCTGCTCGAAGATCCTCGGAGGTCAGCACTTCGGTTTCCGATCCTTTTTCAAAAAACAGCATAGCATATTCCCATTTTCTTCGTATTGGCAGCGTCGTCGCACATTATACGCCTTCTCTCCGTTCGCTCTCTGCGACTCCCGACTACTTCCGCCACGGTGCGGTCTCGGGAAGACCGGCATGGAATTGCTCGACGAGCGATTTCTCATAGGATCCGGCATATGAACCGGCAAAAAACCGATCGAGAGCTTCCTGGTGAAATCGCTCCCACGAATGCTCTTCTTCCCCCGGGATGATCGGATAGAAAAGTGCATTGTTTGACTTGGCCGCCTTATGATCTCCAGGCGCATCACCGACCATGAGAATCTTGTCCGACGGATACTTGTCTCCGGCAGCCAGGGCAATATGTTCGGCCTTTGTGCCCATCTCCTGCCCAGCCACTATTCGGACATAAGAGTCAATACCGTGTTCATCCCATTCACGCTCGAGTGTTTCGCACGGCGTCTGTGAAACAACAAGCACATCCGCCTTTGCCTTCATCAACTCAAGGCTTTCCCTTACCCTGGGAAAGGGCGGAAGGTTGCGGACCATATTCGTGATACTTTCATTCACTTCGACAGACCACTTGAGAGCGGTCTCAAGATCCTCATCTCGAAGAGATTCAGCTTTGGCCTGCAGGGCCGGGTTGCCCAATTTTGTTTCCTGATCGATCCAGGTTCGTAGCCCTTTCATCTCCCTAATGTGCACCCCGCGTGCACGGACCTCGGGACGCTCGGACAGAAGGTCCAACGAACGCACAAGTCCGATAAACCGGTTCACTCCACGAGTATTGGAGTACAGATTCACGAATTCCCAGACTTCACGCGCGTATTTGGCCACCCCTTGAAGGTCGAGATGATTTATGAAGGACGGACAGAAACACTCTTTGTGCTTCAATTCCATCGAATCAAACACACATCCATCCGAATCGATGCCTATGAAAAATTCTTTCTCCGGTTTCATGTCCCGAAGCATTTTCTGCGGGTCCGACATTACAGCTTCCTTTCCTACGACACCGAAAGCTTCAACTTAACCCAAGTCTCGCAACCAACTCACGGCATTCTGCGTAAGCTGTTGCACGATCTTAACTGCGAAACTTGGGTTAAGCTTTTCTCGTGCCGCTTCAGTTACCGGTAAAGTCTGGAAATATACCAAAAAGGCGGGACCTGGAGCAAAAACGCCGGGCCAAACCGAACGGTGCGGTGGACGGCCTGTTTGTGTCTGTGGGCTATGCGCCGTTCGTGGCGAGCAGGTCGAAGCATGAACGACCAGGTAAAAAAAACAGCCAGGCCATTCTCACGGAAAGCGGGGTCTGAGAAGACCCTTCGACAAACTCAGGGCGAACGGGGGGCATGCAGGTAGGTTGCCGACGACTCCTTACCTGTCTCGACCGTGGTCAAGCTGAAATCCAAGTTTTTTGAGCACCTCGACCTCTTCATCGGAAGCTCCCGACACAGGGACGGAGAAGTGAGGGAATTCAAGCCGTTTGGGGTACTCCTTTCGAAGACGATCGAAGTATTCTCCCCGGGTTACGGCATTTTCTCCGGCGATCCCACGAGACTTCCGATCATCGGCCGAAATTGGGTATGCGCCACAAATTGCCTGATATAGTTTACTGTCGTCGTTTTCAAAAGTGAGCTTCTGAATTGGTTCTTTATCGATATGCACGGCTGGGTCCCAGGTTGGTTTCCTGAAAAAGAATCCGCATGCCGCCGAATATATCATTCCCGTTCCGCGCACTTTCCCGTCATACGAATACCCGGCAATATGGGGAGTAGCGAGATCGGCCGCACGAAGGGTTTCCAGAGAGATTTCCGGTTCATTCTGCCAGACATCGAGAACAAGCCCTCCCAGGCGAGAGCGGTTTCGAAGCAGGGCTTTTTCATCAACCACGCGCCCCCTGCTGGTATTGATCAGCGTCGCGCCTTTTTTCATTTTGCCCAGGAAAGCTTCATCCACCAGGCCGTCGGTCTTATCCGGCCCTTCGGTCTGCAGCGGAACATGCAGCGTGACGATATCCGCCTCGGAAAGAACGGCGTTGAGATCCTGATAGAAACCGTCGGTGTCCGCACTTCGCGCCTTTGGAGGGTCGTTGACAAGACATCGGATGCCGAGCGCACCCGCACGCCGGTACACCCTTCCTCCCACGTTCCCGACTCCGATAATCCCGATTGTCTGCTCCCATGGTGGGGGGCCTCCGCGATGCCACAATTCGAATATTGCCGCCAGGACGTACTCGGCAACTGAATCGGCGTTTGATCCCGGCGCTCCCGCAAATCCGATATGATTTCTTCGAAGATAGTCTAAGTCCACATGGTCGTATCCGATTGTAGCCGTAGCAAGAAACCGAACCGCCGTCCCGCTGAGGAGTTCTTCATCGGCTCTGGTAACAGACCGAATCAGAAGGATTTCCGCGTCACGAAGATCGTCGGAGGTAATCTCTCTTCCCGGCATGAGACGTATTTCACCAAAATCACTGAAAGCTTCTTCCACATAGGGAATATTTGTGTCGGCAATTATTTTCATTCGACACGAACGTCCTTTCAAACTGAAACACCGAATACTTCACGAGCATCGAGTGAGCGATTCAATCCTCGAGTGCCATCGTCCGATACACCCCGAAAATGGGGAATCTATCAAAAATAAATGATCCGGCACTCCCGAAGAGTGAAATCTTCAGGGTGATGGACGATTCACGTATTATTTTTTATAGCAAACACGCGTTGCGACCTCTGTAGGGGATATGGCATAATTCAAAAGAGCCGATAACTTTCCGGCATACGCTCGATGCAATCCAATAGCCCCTGATTGGCGCCAATCGCATTTGCTCGCACATTTTGATTGAGTTCGGGTAGAACTAGCCCAAGTTTCGCAGTCGAAAGCTGATTTATCCCGCCGGGCGGGACGGCGTGACCGTGAGTTGATTGCGAAACCTGGGCCAGGACATGCGTAGCTTATGATTCTGATCGTGAACTATCGTTTATTGACTAGCTGGAACCTGTCCGGAAACCCCCGTTCATCGAGCGGAGTCGATATTGTGACTGGTGAGGCGTCCCAAATCGCCGTATCCACGGAGATACGGCGATTTGGGACATCGAAGCCAGGCTCAATCGCAGCCGATTGAGGCGCTGAATTGGGTTTCAGGACAGGCACTAACTAGTGTCCGTCCGAAAAGTCCTGTTTTCGCTCGGATTGATGAAGCAAACCGGCGATTTCAGCCTAAAACGGGCGCTTCGACAGGCTCAGCGTCCGTTTTAGGGAATTTTCGGACAAGCACTAACTAACCCCTCCGAAGGAAATGGGATGGCTTCGGCGGAGGCGGGAAAACCCTGATCCATCTCACAAAGCAGATGCATGGACTATCTACAATCCTCGAAATCAGCTCTATACGCGGCAATTGCCGGTGATGCTCTTGGGGTTCCGGTAGAGCATTCGGCACGACATGAACTCACCCTCTGCGCCGTGAAGAATATGCTTGGATACGGACGATACGATCAGCCGAAGGGGACCTGGTCCGACGACACCTCCATGACGTTGTGCACCATCGAGGTTCTCGCCGAGGGCTACGATGTAGAAGCCCTGGGCCGAAAATTCTGCGCCTGGATTTTCGACGGCGAGTGGACGCCCTGGGGGTATGTATTCGACTCGGGTATCACCACATTCACCGCGCTGGACAAAATCCGAAACGACGGGATGAGCGCAAAAGAATCCGGAGGTGGTTCGGAAGACGACAACGGCAACGGATCTCTTATGAGGATGCTTCCGGCGGCGCTCTATTTCTCGAATGAAGACACCGAGGAGTACCTGAAACGCATCCACGAAATCTCGGCTATCACGCATACACATCCCCGAGCGATGATGGGATGCGGCATTTACGCCTGCATTGTAAAAGAGCTTTTATCCAACGACGACAAAATCGCTGCATTTCGGGCCGGGGTCAGAAAAGCTCTTGAGTACTATCAGTTGCACGAAGCCTTTGCACCACAGCTTCGTCATTACGGCCGTATCCTGTCTCATGGTGTGGAAGACATCGACCGACAATCTATCAGCAGCTCGGGATATATAGTCCATACGCTCGAAGCGGCATTGTGGTGTTTTCTGCGCAACGACAACACTAACGACATTCTTCTTGAAGCGGTAAATCTCGGGCTCGATACCGATACCACCGGATGTGTCGCCGGGGGGCTTGCCGGTCTGTATCACGGTCTCGACGGTGTTCCGGCCGACTGGCTGGACAGCCTGGCCCGCAAAGAAGAAATCGACACGCAAATCGAACAATTTTCTCAAGCATTGGCAAGTCGAAAGCGGGATTGATAAAAAATGGCGGCCGCCCGATTTCCGAAAAACGACCTACTCGTTCTCGGTGAAATTCTGGTTGAATTTCGCTGCGACGGGGATATTGCAGTTAGCGAAAAATTCAAGAAGGATATCGGGGGGGCCGACGTCTACACTGCCGGAGCCGCGGCGCGACTCGGTTCCGGTGTATCGTTCGTTTCGGCGGTTGCCCGCGATCCCTTTCACGGATTCATTCGTGAGCGATTCGGCGCTCAAAGCATAAACATCGACCATGTTGTGACCGTAGACGGATACAACGGAATCTATTTCGTCAGTAGCAGATATCCCGATTCACGAGAATATCTATATCATCGCACCGGGACCGCTGCCGGGAGTATAGTTCCGTCCATGGTATACGACGATCTTCTTACAGACAGCAAGATCGTGTATGCATCCAGTGAACTGCAGAGCGTCTCGAAATCAACGCGCCATGCGGTGTTTAAAGCCTTTCACTATGCGCATGTAAGCGACGTCATGGTGGCTTACGATCCGAACCTTCGACTCAACCGCTGGGCACTGGACGATGCGAAAGAAAGCTTGTGGAGCGTGTTGCCGTTTATCGATGTAATTTTCCCCTCCGCACCCGATGAAACCAAAGCACTCATCGGCTATGAACGTCCACTGGACGTTATCGGGTTTCTCTGGGACCGCGGTGTTTCCATGGTCGTGGTCAAAATGGGTCCGAGAGGTTGTATGGTGGGGTACGACGGCAAAATCGAGGAAATACCCTTGCCCAGGCATGCCGATGATGTCGAGCATCCGGCACTGATCGGGTCGGCGTTTAACGGCGGTTTTCTTCACTGCATAGCTCGCGGTCACGATCCGTTTACCGCAGCGCAACTGGCGCAAAGCGTCGCGGTGTACAAAGGAATCTGTGGTAACGGAATAGAATCCCTTCCCACCGCCGACGATCTGGAATAAAACTACAGACAGCTCCCGTAAGATCTCCGAATACCTATTTTTCGGCATAGAACTCAAAGGGGTATCGTATCGTCAGAGATCCGAGGCTGTCCGGGACGGGGCGAAATTTCCAGTCTTCGATTTTTCCCTCAACCGCGCTCTCAAATTCCGGACTTCCCAGATTGGATTCGAATACCCGCGCCCGACCGACACTGCCGTCGGCCCGAATCTCCAATTCGACGTACATTCGTCCTTCAAGAGCGGAGCCGCGCTTCAGCTTCTGGTTGTACATATATTTCAGTTGGGCGGAATGGCGGTTTATTTCCTCTTTGAGAGCGGCCGGACGGCGATACGGGTTTTCGGCCAATTCCTTACGGCGTACCAGATCCTCAACTCTTTCATCGGAAAGTGTTCCCTTAGCCTCGAGTTCTTTGCGAATCTCGGCCAATCGCTCCTGGTGAGCTTTTTCCCCTGTAAGATCAAGGTCTCCGATACTGTTGATCAAATTCATGATTTCTTCATTTCCCGCTCCCTTGGCACTCACCTTGGACTCTTTGAGCATTTCCCCCCGAATTGAGCTTTTCGCCATCATGCCGGAGAATCGTGACACGTTCTTCATAAATTCCTGATCCTGGTACTCGGCGAGTTGCTTACGAGCCTGTTCGGCGATCTGATCGCGCTGTTCGTAGAATTCACCCAGCATAAGCATACGACGGTTCGCCTGTCGACCCCATTTCCCTCCCTTATCGTCGCGAATGACCCGTCGATACTCGAAAATCGCCTCGTCGGTTTCTCCGAGTTCTTCGTGTGAGCGCGCCTTGTAGTATCGCGCCTCCATCTTGTCTCCCGCCTGTTTGGCTGTTTCCAGGAATTTCGAGAGGTATCTGACGGCATTTCGATAATCCATCAGTAAGAAATACCGGCGGGCCCGCTCCAGATTGCCCATGGACTCTTGTTCGAGTGCCACACGCTGTTCTTCGATGCCGGAAAGGAAATCCAGCAATTTCCACGCAAGCATTCCGGCTTCCGTGTCCGGAAATTCATTTATTACCTGCTCATAAGTCTGCTTTGCAACTTCGTACTCACTTATCATCGAATGGCAAAAGGCTTTATGCAAAAGGACCGCGCTGCGGATGTCACGCGAAACGCCACCCTTGTCAAGCACACCATCATAGATTTTTACCGCTTCCGAGTACTTTCGAATTCGTTCCCAGAAATATCCAATCTCAATCACATGAAGTATTTCATCTTCCTTGGTTGGACTGACTATTTTTTTCCCGAGAGCAAAGCGAATGCCGTTTAGTACCAGACGGACGGGGACCAGGTGAAGTGCTCGCTCTTCCTCGGGTTTAGTGCATTCCTCTCCCGAGGTGAGCGCCTGAATTTTCGCTTCAAGCTCAAGGTTTCCGGAGCTTCCTTCACCCTCTTCCAGCCGGCTTTTGATCAGTTCGTACTTGGCAACGATGCCGAGTGCCTTTGATGCATTCTCTTCCGCCGCTGCTTTCCCGAGGAAATAATCCACCTCCTGCAGCCGCACATCGATCAGTCCCGCGTTAAACGCGAGTATCGAGGCGAAAACCAGGATCACCAGGAACATTCGCAGTATGGTGGTCATTGATCAGAATCCTTAATGGATCAGTGGTTCTGAGCCGCGGGTGCGGGCGCAACACGGTCGGCCGGACTCATAGGACCCTGGCGCCGATCGATCGCGTAACAGGATCCGTCCATGCCCTTGACATATTTCTTGACCTCGGCGGCGACCTGAATCATTTCGGCGTGTCTTCTGAATGGTCGGGCTTTGTTTGTCACTACGGCAATAGAAATACTCATCAAGGGGAATCGCTGACGTTCCCCCCGACGGTTCACCGACTCTATGAAACCGTTCCGGGCGTCGGTACTGTTATAGAATTGATAGATGCCCCGATCGAAGGTTGTAATGAAATTTTTCGCGTAGTTCTCCCAGAACTGATAAGCGCATACGACAACAAAGTCATCTCCGCCCTCGTGTCCTACGAATACATTCTGCATATCCTTGCGCTGCGCTACCTGTAGCAGACAGTCCTTTGAATACAGAATAGCATCGTCCCCCTTGGTGAAACCGTACTTATCGTTGTATGCTTTGAAATTATCGAGGTCACAATACAGAACGCATATCTGATGACCTCCGGCGAGGCAGTCGTCTATGTATTTGGCAATGGTAATGTTCCCGGGCAATCCTGTCAGGGGATTGGCCCCTTTCGCTTCGTCGCGGATCCGCTGCAGGGCGACACTCATTTCATTGAACGCGATTGCCAGGTGTCCGATTTCGTCGTCTCGCACGATCGGTACACGCGTATCAAGTTCGCCTTTGCTGATAGAGTGCGTGGCGGCGAGAAGATTTCGCAGCGGCATAATGAACATCTTCGATATTGCTATGGCAAACAGAAGGTGAATCCCAAAAATCAACAAGGCGATGAAACCACACTGAGCGTATAAATACCGCATCTGCCGACGAATATCTTTCATTTCCATCTCGATGGCGGCAACACCAAAGCGATCACCGGCATAGGTAAATGGTATGTAAAGATCGATTCTTTTGGCATTTTTATCCAGTTCATGGTAGAAAAGCTTGTCTTCAAACCCTCGCTTGGTAATCGCCATGTTGATATTTTTCAGATCTTTCTCGTCGGCTTCCTTTTTGTTTAGTTTATTGCCTTCATCGATAGCAACGTATACCTTGCCGGCCTCATTGAACAGGCTTATAGTCGAGACGTTGAGCCGAGACGCCTCCTTGAGAATCTTGTTCACGTGCGTGGCGGTTATGCCCTCGGCGTCCTCGACAATCTGGTCGATTCGGTATTTAAGGGTTGATCCCTTATGCTGACCGGCAAGTACGGCATTCTCGGCTATAAGATCAAGCTGGTTCTCGAACACCATCAGCACAAACACGGACACGTTGAGAACCGTCATAAAAAGGTATATGAGGGCCGTGCGAAATATGATCGATTTCGAAGAGATTTTCATCGCGTTGGCTTAACCTTTGCAAGACAGAGGCATTTTCAAGGCATAGCAATCAATGCCTGAAAGAACCACTCCAGACGGTTCGGCATCTATTCCGTATGCTGGATCTTTGCCGAATGCAGGCACTGAAGAGACCGTAGTATCTAAATGGTATACTCGAGGACGAACTGTGTCAACTGCTTGTGGTTTCACAAGTTTCAGATTTCCGGATACCCTCGACTTTGGAGTCTCCCGAGCCCGCCCCGGGTTATGCAGGCCTTGCCACACCGTTGATGGTGGCCGGTCGAAGCATGACCGGACAGGCAGAATCTCAGTCAGGCCGTTCTCCAGGAAGGCGCAATCACTTCGACACCGATGAGTACGGCGCAGGGCGACCATTCTCCCGGAAGGCAGGATCAGGGCGAAAGCGAGGGGGGCGCCATACCGGACTCATCAAGAACCGGTTCGAGTTCCCCTGATGCGTATTCGGATAGTTTGTTCCTCAGTGTTCTAATCGAGATCCCGAGCATCCGGGAGGCTTTCGTTCTGTTCTGATCACAATGATCCAGAGTTTTGAAAATGAGTTCTTTCTCCGCCTCGGCCACCGTCATACCCGCCCTCAGGCCACCGCCTTTGCCAGCATTTTGTCGGCCTGCCGACAAATTTGAGACCGGGATTGAACCGCTTCGAGTAAGTACCACGGCACGTTCAATAGCATTCTCAAGCTCCCTGACATTGCCGGGCCAATCATATCGCAGAAGCTCATCGAGGGTATCCTGTGCCGCACCATTAACCGTAAATCCGTTTTCTTCGTTGAATTTCGCTACAAAATGGTGCACCATTTCGGGAATATCCGATTTACGCTCCCGCAACGGCGGAAGGCGGAGATGAAACACGTTAAGGCGATAGTAGAGATCATCCCGGAAGGTTCCCTTCTCAATCTCTTCTTCGAGATCTCTGTTTGTGGTCGCAACGATACGCACGTCCACTTCGATTGGATCGTCTCCCCCAACCTTGTTGATCTCTCGTTCCTGGAGCACACGCAACAGCTTTGCCTGAACCCCAACCGGCATTTCGCTGATTTCATCCAACAAAAGCGTACCGCCCGAGGCAAGTTCGAACTTGCCAATTCGATTTTTCATTGCACCGGTGAATGCGCCTTTTTCATGGCCGAACAGCTCGGATTCTATGAGTCCCTCGGGAAGTGCTGCGCAGTTGATTTTGACAAAAGGGCCATTCTGTCGTGGACTCTGGAAATGAATTGACCGCGCAATCAGTTCTTTACCGGTCCCCGACTCTCCCGAAATCAGAACCGTTGAACGGCTTTCGGCAATCTTTTCAACCATCTCCCTGATGCCGTCGATTGCAGGGTTGGAACCGATGTACGACCATTTTTCCCGCAGCGCATTTCGCAGTTGTTTGTTTTCGGTGAGTAACGACCGAAACCGCAACGTCCGTTCGACATTCATCTCCAGCTCGTCGAGCAGATTCATGGACTTCTGGATGAAATCATGCGCACCCTTTTTCATCGCATCAACCGCGACATCGACTGCGCCGAAGGCGGTAATGATCAGAAATGGTACGTCGGGGTCGGCAGCCCGAATACTCTCGAGTAACTCAACACCCGACATACCGGGCATCTTGATATCGGAAATGACCAGATCGAAAGACTCGGACTGAAAACGGCTGAGAGCATCTTCACCACTTGGACTTGGTACTACCGTGTGATTCTTTCTGCGTAATACCTCAACGATGGAGTCACGTACCTGCGAGTCGTCGTCTACTACAAGAATTCTGCTTTTTGGCATAAACCGTCCTATTGTCGTGCTCGCGGCAGAAATACACTTACCGTTGTGCCGGATCCGACAGAACTTTCAACACGAACGTATCCGGAATGATGTTCAACAAACTTTTTTACAATGGCCAGACCCAGGCCGGTACCGTTTTCTTTGGTCGTATGGAATGGATCGAAGATCTTCTCGATGCGATCGGGCTCGACTCCCGCTCCGGTATCGGAAATGCGAAAACAGACGTATTCGGGATTGCCGTGTGCCTTTTCATCCATCCCTACCCGCAGTGTTCCCCCTTCGGGCATTGCCTGAATAGCATTGAGGCACAAGTTCATGATAACTTGCTGAAGTTTTTCGGGATCCCCTTTCACCAGGACATCCGGCAAGCCGTCCCACGACTTGCGGATCGTGGTGGCACGGCCCATCCGCTCACCCTCGATTTCAACATAGTTGACGGTTTCCTGCAGAAGTTCCTGTAGGACAACGGTGCGGAAACAGGCGTTTACCGGTCGACTGTATACCAGAAGGTTCGATACGATTTTGTTCATCCGGGCAAGACCGTCGATTATTTTTTTCAGCGTCGCACGACGAGGATCGCTGGTATCGAAGTCACGATCCAGAAGCCCGGCCCAGACGCCCATGGCCCCCAGGGGATTGCGAATCTCATGAGCCACGGTCGCCGACATTTCACCCAGTGCGGCCATGGTTCGTGTCTGCTGCATCTCGTCCTCGAGTGCCTTGATTTTTGAGATATCGGCGAAAATTTCCACCGCACCGAGATCACGACCGGTATGATCCTTGAGGTATGCATTCTGGAATGAGACCGGTACAGGATATCCTTCGCGATGCCAGACCACCTTTTCGTTGCGCTCATGTCCCCCGCCGGTTTCCAGAACTCTCAAGATACTCCATTTTTCTTCCGCTTCTTTGGCGAACACATCCCGGTATTCCCGACCGATCACATCGTCGACATCTCGTCCGGTGATCTGTGCGGCAGCGGCATTGAAAAGCGTGATTTTTCCCGATGTATCTACGGCTACAACGCCGTTACCCATGCTTTCGAGTATACTGTTGAGATAGGTACGGACTTCTTCCTGCTTCTCGAGGCTGGCACCAAGTTCACGGTTTTTACGGTCCAGCTCTACATTGAGCCGCCGAAAATCCTCCTGCATGGCGGCATAAGCACCGCTCAGCTTTTCGGAGCGTTCCTGAAAATTCTGAAATGCTTTCTCCAGAGAGGCAAATACCTCCGAGGGCACCGATGCATCTCCGGTGTTAACCATCATTCTCAGTTGTCTCCTCACCCATATAGTGCTGCAATCGTTTAGAGAGTTGCTCTTCACTTCGCATGAACTCGGCAATGGCGGCTTCGGCCTTGCCCAGAATATCATCGAGCGCATCGGCTTTGGACGATCCACCCACTTGGGATTTCATCTCCTGCCAGGCATCCACGTCGCCCTGTATGTTATGCCGTTCCAACATGATTTCGTCAAGCAGTCGTCGTTTTTCCTCGAACAGCGGCAGAATACCGGCAAGATTACCGCGAGATAGCACAACTTTACCGAGAATTTGCTGCCCAAGATCATTGAGCCGACGATACCATCCGGTCTGCTTCGTGAACGATTCGATGAGTTGCTCTATCAGTTCTGTTTGCGCCATAGTTCGATCGGCCGTCCCCGGGGTCATTTCAGTACCGCACGATATTCGTGCTCCCACACCGTATCTTCGAGTTTCCATTTTGCCTGCCGTGCCCAGTAATCTTCGGGATAATTCTTGATGAGTTCCTTGAATGTCTCAATAGCTTTGTCATAGTTCTTCTGTGCCTTGTACACACCACCAAGCTGAAACAAGCCCCAGGGCGTGTCCTGAAATTGCGGATATTTTCGCGTTACACGCCGATAATATTTACCGGCCTTGTCGTACTGCTCGGTCCGATAAAAATGATCGGCAATACGGTAGTACGAATCCGGAACGCGGACGTAAACAGAATTCTTCTCACCGGCTTTAATTGCTTCACGAAATCTCTCGACCGCCCGATTCCGATTATCGATTTTGAAATAGGTTTCTCCGGCTTTGAAATCAGCATGAACCCGGTCCAATGGTGACGATGCCTTTTCGGCGGCATGGGTGTACGCATCGACAGCCCTTTTGTGGTCCTCGAGATCAACGTAGCAGTCCCCCAGATATTCATAGGCTTTCCCCACCCAGTTGTGTGAGCGATTTCCGCGTATGAATCCCCTGAACAACTGTTCCGCCGTTCGCGGCTCATCACGTTTATAATAGGAAAGCGCTTTGAGAAATGCGGCGCGCCCGGTCAGATCGTGTGTTCCGAATCTGTCAATCACCTGTTGAAACTGGTTTTCAGCCGCACGATAGTTGCCAAGCTTCATGTAGCAGATACCCATGTCGTACGTAGACCGGGCGGAGATATCCCCACGCGGATACTCGGCCAGAACAGTTTTGAACTCTTTCAGCGCATTATCGTACTTTCCTTCATTGAACTCCCGAACCGCCCCAAGCATTGCCCGTCCAGGATCGGTCAAAGTATCGACAATCGACATGGAAAGCATCGAATCAATCCGTACCTCTATGGGCGTCGGGCGGACCTCGGGGGGGATTTGGCTCAATTCGCGATGAAGATCACCGCGGATGATCTCTTTGATATCTACTTTCAAAGTGTCCTTCCCGGCCGCATCGAGAATAGCCTGATACCGATTAATCAACCCTTGTGCTTCACGCCGTCCGGGTTCGTAATCGGTCAACTCTATGTAGGATCGCAGATGTTTTATCGCCTGAGCATAATTTTTCTCTTCACCAAAGATCTTTCCTAGATAGAAATGAGCATTGTATCCAAGTTCCGGATAGGCCAGACCTTTGGTGAAGTTGATTTTCGCCATTCCGTTTCGTCCCTGCCGCCTGCGAATCAGCCCCGCATAGTAGTAGGCGCCCGCATGTCCGGGGCTCATTGCCAGAGTAGTCTTGAGATGCTCGAGCGCCTTTATCATCAGGCTGTTGTCGCGCGTATCGATCGCCTTCTCGTATGCCAGCACCCCATGCTTGAACTCCTCGTCGATACTCGGCCCTTTCTTGTAACTCGGACTACTTCCCCGAGGTGCCGCCCGAGGAACAGATCCACCGATTTTCGTCGGCTTCGGTGTTTTTTGTGCTTTTGGAGTCGGTTCCGGTTTCCCTGAGAGGGTATCTAGTAATCCCGTTCCATCTGGCGTCTCCCCCCCCGACTGCACAATATTCATTAATTTGTCAATTACCTTCTGTACACTATCACGCTCGGCCGGGTCGCACGAATTGTAGTACTTCTGCCACTCTTCGATTGCATCCTGAAACCGTCGATCACGAGCGTAAGCATCGGCAAGCATGCGCCGAGCCTTGCTCCACCCGGGATTATAGTCCAGTGATTTTTGAAGATTATAGACGGCCAGTCGATACTGTCCCTGAAGACCGCGTATTTCGGCAAGTTGCATGTAGGCATTGTAGTTGTCTGGGTAGGCGCCCAGGACCTTGCGGAACTCCTCGACCGCCTGGTCTAACTTACGCTGTTCTTTGTATTTAACCCCAAGTCTGTAATGGATGTAATCCTCGGTTCCGGCCGCGTGGGTGGTCGCGAAGGGAAACATCCCTGCGAGGAAGATAACGGCACACACCGTTGACGCCTCCCTCGAGCGAGGCAGAAAGCGTTTCAGACATATTCGTGGGTAAAAGAACAAATGCACTCTCCACCGGGCCGGATGAGGATTCCCCGTATCGCCGCCGGCACCAACATATTGATCGTACTGGAATTGCGCTGATCATTCGAAACAGATGACGTTGTCCACTACCGTAATTCTGACATTGTTTTCAGTTTGTTGCACGCGTTTTTCAGTTGCCCCGTATCTGACCACCGTATTGGGACGAATATGGCGGGCCGTAATCACCGGTGGTACCATTCCCCGGATCTTCTTTTCGAGTTCTTCGGCACGCTCCTGAAATTCCGCATACCGGTCCAGCCGTTCCCTGCACTTTTCGCGGTAATCGTCGACAAGCTCTTCCTGATCCCGGGTAAGCCGACCCTGGGCGTCCATACCGTCACGAACAAGAGCATACCAATCTTCCCATATCTCCCCGATTTCACCCGCAAGGTATCCAATTTCCCGCAGAAGGTTCATTTTCTCTTCGAGAACGGCTCGTCCCGCACCAATATCCACCACAGTTTTTGTTTCCGCCGCTCCCCCGATCTCTCCGACACACAGTTGCTCCCCAACGGATACTGTACCTCCGACAATAGATTTTGCTTTAATCGACCCGCCGGCATGGAGATTGGCATGATAACAGTGTTCCGCAACTGCAATATTGCCCTCAGTCTCAACGATAAACCGCTCAACGTGGTGCACGGTAATGGAACCCCCAGCCCGCAGAATCCCTTTTCCGCTGCCGACAGCACCTCCGCCGACTGTTAAACTGCCGCCTGCCACCACCATGGCATCTTCGACATTGCCGGTAATTTCGATTTTTCCCTCCGCCCGGACCTCGAAGCCGGCGCGAACCCTTCCTCTTACTAAAAGATCACCGTCGATCTGGACATTTCCGGTGGAATAATCGATATCTCCACCCAGTGTTCTGGTCTTCGCAACCCGAACATCACCATGGGTATCGACGATCAGTGCCCCGGAACAATCGGCGATAAGGATGTTCGAATCTTCTTCGGAAATCCGGGTGCCCGGCCCCACTGGAATGGTCACATCCCCAGGCTGCGGAGGCTGCATCTCGGCCCCAAGAACCGTCCTTCCCGGTCTACCCGGCACGGGCGGAATCCTGCGTACCAACTCCTGCCCCTCGGCTACATTGATAATTTTCCGCAGATCCCGGTGATCGACACGCCCTCCAGACAGCCGACGTGGCTTTCCGCGCTCGCTAAGGTCGACCAGTAGTTCGAGCTTTCCCGCGGTTCCATGTACCGGCGCACTGCCTTTTGCGATAACAATGCTTTGCCCGACAATCTTTCCAGTCACCATCTCATCGAGCGCATCGTTCCGAAGCCCATGCACAACCCCTCGGCGCCCAAGCGTCGAGAGAAGCCGATTTCGGTCGGGATACTTTTCTTCGGCCGCTGTGGTCACCAGCAGAGAAGCTGTAAGGCCGTCGGCCGAGACATCCACGGAAATTGAACTCACTGTTCCATGCTCCTACTCGGACGCAGTTGCCAGGTATTCGTCACGATCCAGATACACGCACACGTATTCCTCAATAGCATCTTCAAGAGACATACACTCATGTCTGCATCCCGCCCCCTTGAGCTTATCGAGCGAAGCACACGTATAATACTGGTACTTTCCCCGAAGCTCGGGCGGCATTGGCACATACTCGATCTTTTTGGGAACCCCAGCCGCCGAAAAAAGCGAACCCGCAACATCATTCCAGGAACGAGCCGTCCCTGTGCCGATATTGTAGATACCGCCCGGAGCCGACCGGTCCAGGAAATACAGTGTCATCTCAACGGCGTCTTTCACATATAGAAAGTCCCGTTTCTGCTCACCGTCCGCGTAATCCTCCCGATGAGACTTGAACAATCGCATCATCCCCCGCTTACGGACATCCGGATATGCCTTGTTCATGACACTGCGCATTTCTCCCTTGTGGTTTTCGTTGGGACCATACACATTGAAATACTTGAGCCCCACAATATCGGTCAGCCAACTCTCACGATATGCCAGCATATCGAACAGATGCTTTGAATACCCGTACATATTCAGCGGCCGAAGCGTTTGGAGAGCTTCTTCATCGTCGCTATAGCCGTTGCCACCGTCACCATAGGTCGCGGCACTGGAGGCATAGATAAAACGGCATGTGGGATGAGCAGTCCACCATCGTGCAATACGAACGGTATACCGATAATTGTTTTCCATGAGATAGCCTGCGTCGCGTTCGGTTGTTGCCGAGCAAGCTCCCATGTGAAGGATTGCTTCCGGTGTTTCGGGGAGCGCTCCACTTTCGAGCCGAGTGATGAAATCATCTTTATCGAGATAATCCAGAAAGCTGAGTCCCACCAGATTACGCCATTTCTCCGACTCGCCCAAACGATCAACAAGGAGAATATCGGTCCGTCCCATCCGATTGAGTCGCCATGCCAGCGCACTGCCTATAAAACCCGCTCCCCCGGTTATTACAATCATTCGTATAATCCTTTCTCATGAGACTAAGTGAGTCTCTCCAAAATACTATCATTCCGGACTGTCCGAGACTGGTCGGATCTGCTCCGAAGGTGTATAATTCTTACTGCAGGGGCGATAAGGAGTCGTCAAGAAACAACCCCTCCATTCTCGCTTGATCCCGCCGGGCGGGATCGGCTTTCTCCGCTGCTTGTTTGGGCCATGGTCCCGGCCATTCCCCAGCACAAGCGCCTCGAAAGTCGACCTGATAATCTTAATTAGAGATTTCCGGAGACTTTGTTCCATGACGACTACTGGCTAAATCGGTACACCGCGATGTAGAAATACTCATGCCACGCTCCTTTGGATGGATGATGTTCGATCTTCGCTTTCCATTCGGAGGGCGATTGCGGACCAAACGGAGAAAGAGGAACAATGGCCGGTCAAATCAATATGCTACTCGATGTCGACATGCGGATGTCGGTTCAGCTTGGCCAGACAACGATGAGTGTGCGTAAGCTTCTCGAACTGAAAAAAGGCAGCCTTGTGCAGTTGAAGCGTATGGCCGGTGAGCCGGTCGATGTGTTTATCAACCACAAGCTGATGGCCAAGGGCGAAATTACGGTTGTCGATGATCGGCTTGCGGTGCGAATTGGTCAGTTGTATGGAGAGAAGGAACGGTTCAAGCATTTGTAGCGGTCGATCGTGCAACAGCTTACGCAGAATGCCGTGAGTCGATTGCGAAACCTGGGCTAGTGTGGCGACCGACAATTGCCAAGAATCAATACGGGCGCTTTTCTGCTCAGAGTTGAGTCGACATAGCCAAAAAAAAAGGCCAAATCGTCAATTTTGACGTGGGATGGCTTCTTCGGCGATTTGTGGTCATCGTCATGTTAATAGTCTGACGCCCATTGAGCCTCTATCCATAACCCCTGCATCGCAGATATGAAAACCGAGCTTCCCATAGAATGAGCGCAAGTCATCCTGAAACGTTACTGTATGTATTTGCCATTTTCGAACTGCATATAGCGAATTGCTCTCACAACCAATTCGGTTCCTATCCTATTGCCCTGAAATTGGGAATGGACCATGATGACCCGAAGATAACTATCCGCTATTCCGTCGGGAATTGGCAGCGAAATTGTTCGATTCGGCTGCAAGATCGCTGTTTCGCTACGCACTACCCCGCGACCACTGCACCAATATATTTTACATTTGTATCACAGGCATATACACAAAGGATCGTTGGCGTCACAAACAAAACTTTCCAAGGAGGCGTATAATGCGCATTCTCTTCTTCTCGGCTATTCTCTTAGCGGCCCTCGGCATAGCCGCCGAAAACACTATTGCCGTTTTCCCACCACTTGGCGTGAACACCGACCAGAGCTTTCTCGACGCGTTCGGGATGCTGCTGACCACCAAATATCGAAAACTGATCGATGGAGAGGTGCTTGCTCCTCATACTGCCGGCCGTGCCGTATCCGACAGTGGAACCCTGGCCGAGGCTGCTCGAAAACTGAATGCCGACGAGTATCTGGAGATCGAGGCGGTCGGTCTGTATCTCAGTCGCAAAGAGAAAACCAAGTATGAACTGCAAAGCATCGAAGGCGAAAAGCAGACGATTATCGTCAAACTTGATGCGAATGACGCCGACGATGATGAATCCGACGATCAAAAATTGCTGGACCACCATAAGACGGTGGTGACGGTAACCCGCAGAAAATCCGGTGGTGACAGAATTCACCAGGTAGAGTTGACCCTCCTCACCTATGGCGACATTGAAGAATCAACCGACAGAATCGCCGAAGCCCTTCATCGTGGTGTATCTGTCGACGAGGTAAGGGGTCCCGAAAACATAACCAGACGTGAAGGCATTGGTCGCAACAAGCTTTTCACCGAAAGCCTCAAAGGTATCAAGGTCGGGGGATTTCATCCAATCTACCAGGATCTGGTTTTCTCCAACATCGCCACTATCGGGTATAACCACCGGATGGAATCGGAAAAGTTTTTCTTTGAACTCGGAGTGAATGCCAAGATCCCGACCGAACTCAGCTCCGACGACGAACGGATTTATGGTGGGATCCAGATGGAAATGGGAGGAAGCTATTTCCTGACCCCCGGTGTATTCGGGCTATACACCGGCTTCGGGGTATCTCCGTTTCTGAACTTCGGTGCTCTGGCTGCCAACGAAGGCCCTCAGATCGGGATCCTCCCTTTCGTGCAACTTGGGGCCTCGTTTCCCCGAACCACGAATATGCGTGCATTTGTGAATTTCAAATTCGGATATAATGCATCGGAGATCACCACTGGAAAGCCGGACGAAACCGAATACACCTCCGGCTCTTACTACGAAGATGGCCAATACATAACCATTCCGGGCGATCCGCCAAAGAAGGATTCCCACCCCTTTGAGCTTGGCGTGGAATTCGGCATAGGTTTCTGACCGGCAGGGCGAATTCATGCTGGGTCGGAATCGAACCGAAGTTCATCGTTCTTCAGGCCCGCAGGGCCGGCATGTTTGCAAAAAACGTCCAACGAGACGCATCATGAACCCCATTCGGGGCGACATACCGGTCCTGCGAAAACCGCGAAGCGGAACTCGACCAGTTCCTCTATCACAAGAGCTGGCTAACTCCCGTATATTCAAACAGTTAACACGATCGACAGCCGGCGTTCGTTTTCTCCAGGAAAACACTATCCCCCTGAAAATGTTGCAAACCGACGGACTCGAGCGTATCTTTGGTTACAGATTCATTTCTCAGGCCAATCATGAAAGGCGACTTCAACTCGTCACACCAACGATGAAGAACGAGAAAGAAACGATATGGCTGTCGATATCTACGAATACCTGGATTACCGAAAACTCCTTCGTGATCTGTACGAAGAGAATAAGAAGGAGAGGCCATTCTTCTCGTACCGCTATATTGCTCAAAAAGCAGGATTCTCCTCCCCGGGGTTTCTCACCAATATCCTGAACGGAAAACGCAATATCTCTCAGGAAACCGCGTTTCAGTTCGCCAGGCTATTCAAATTCAACAAAACACAAACCGAATACTTCGATTTGCTCGTCCAATATAACCAGGCAAAAAACCACGACCGTCAAAAACACTGTTTCGAGAAAATTCTGTCTTCGAAGAGGTCAAAAGTCCGTGTAGTGGATGCGACTTTATATGAATTCTACAGCAAATGGTTTTACACCGCGGTTAGGGAGGTCCTTAACGTATATTACTTTTACGGCAATACCGATAGTGATTACAAAGAACTGGGACGTCGCATCGCACCGCCGATTCCGGCCTCTGATGCCAGGAAAGCGACAGCTTTCCTCGAAAAAGCCGGTTTCATCAAACGCGCTGCCGAAGGGCATTATGTTCAGTCGGAACCGTTTATCAGTACCGGGTACGAGGCAAAATCGCTTGCAGTCCATAATTTCATTAAAGCGACCGCCGATCTGGCCAAAGAGGCCATCGACCGTTTTCCCCGAGACAAACGACGAATGGCCACGCTCACGGTCGGTTTATCTAAAGAGGGGTTCGAGGCGGTTGAGGAGAAGCTGAAAGCATTCAATCGAGAGGTATTCGAGATCGTGAAGGCCGATACTGGACGGGACACGATCTACCATTTCAATTTTCACATATTCCCGATCAGCCGGCCAAGCGATGACAAAAACCGATAGCACAATACTTCGTTTACTGGTAGCGATACTTCTGTCGCTGTTCCTGCTACGGTGCTCATCTCCCACCGAAGTGACGGGTAATCCAGACAATCCGGGCGGATCCGAGGTCTGGGCAAAGCTGGTGGATTCAAACGACAACCCTGTCGCGGGAGCGCATGTAGCCGCATACGACACCTCCGATACCTCCCGAACACCTGGTGCCAAACAAATCACCAGTTCAGATGGAGTATTCAGGTTCGACAGCACGGAACTGGAACCCGGCATCTATGACTTTGTTGGAACATACGACGATACATCATTGATAGTCGTCATTAAAGCCAGAGCCCACGACGCCGACAGCCTGGGTACTTTCAAAATGCTTCCGCCGGGCGCTATTTCGGGCATGATACAAACAGTCGGGTCTTCTGTCTACGACGATGTCAAATGCTATATTCCCGGCACCTCATACCAGGCCACACCGGATGAATCAGGTGGGTTTACCATCTCGAACGTACCCCCGGACAGCTATTCTCTTGTCTGCTTTAAACCGGGATACGTCAGGTACAAGACCGAAGGCATAAATGTCGTTTCCGGAAAGAACACCGAGATCCAAACGGTGGTTCTCAAGCCCGATACCACCGGAAAGCCGCGGCCACCTCGAAATGCGCGTGCGTTCTATGAAACGGCTTCGGGCGAAGTTCGCATTACCTGGGACTCGTCCTTTTCTCCCGATGTATATGGGTATTCTATATACAAAGGGAAATCTCCCCCCTATGAACTGGTCACCCACTCTCCGGTACTGGGGCTCTCGCATGTTTACGATGGTTTGGAACCCGGACTTACCGAACCGGAGCTGCTGGAGACAAAATTCCTTGTGGCAGCGGTCGACGGTGACGGAAATATCAGCGACAATGCGCCGGCCGCGATGCAAAGTTCATTCTCGGTATTGATTGATTCACCGTACCAGATTCTCGACAAAGGTAACGATATTCACTGTCGAATAACGATCCAAAGGCCGGCGGGCGACTATTCGGTGCGCATCAGCTCCCGAGGTCCCGCCTCCGATACTTCATGGTTTTCACCGGCTCTCACCCACAACACCGTAGATACGCTACTGCCGACCGGCAATGCGTCCTCGTGGGACTCGGTCCTGATTCGCGTGGACGCCCCCGGAGCAGGTATCATCGACACGGCGATACTGGTTGACATTCGCCCGGAACCTGTCCTGCCCCACGTTATGGATACTACGACCTTTTCCATCACCGTCTCGTGGGATCAGCCGAGCGATATAGAGGATTTTGACTCGTACCTCATGCAGATAATCGTAAATGACAGTACCCGTTTGGTTTCTCTCGAGAACAAGGATATTCTGCGGTACGAATATCCAACATCCCAAAACCGTCTAGTGGGTTTTGCTCTGGCCGTCCAGGACTCCGAGGGCCTGGTAAGCGCCTGGAGCGACACCGTGTCGGCCTCTATACAGAACTCTCCCCCACAATTCTCCAACGGAGCCACTGTGTTCAACGACACGATCACCGCCGGGCGCCCCTGGAGTCGCACCTTTTCAGCGGAAGATCCTAACGACGACCTGTATTCATTTGAGCTGATTCCCACACTGATAAGCCCCGTAGCCGCCTTGCGCCTGACCGAACAGACTCTGTCCTGGACGACATCGTTCGATGATATCGGCTCTTATGCCGCAAGCTTCGTCGTGAAGGACACCTTGGGAGCGGCGGACACGATGCGGTTGTTTCTCAAAGTGATGATCCGGGATACGATTACAGTGCTTGAAGACCCGTTTCCTTCTCTCCGAATGTCTCCGACCGCAAATACTCTGCATAACAAAATATTCGTTATCGGCGGCCGCAAAAAGAAACCAAGCGTGTTCTTTCCCTGGAAATCTGAAAACAAAGCCACCGGGGATGTAGATATATACGCGATCGATCAGGAAAACTGGGAGACAGAGTATGCTCCGATGCCGCAAGCGAGATTCGGAGCTTCATCCGCGGTACTCAACGGATTCATCTATCAAATCGGAGGTATCGACCAGGAAGAAGAACCACTTGCCGACGTTCAGATCCTGAAGACCGGCACCGGAGCATGGGAATCTGGTCCTTCTCTACCCTATCCGGTGTACGGTGCCGCCGCCTGCTCATTCAATGAAACGATCTATCTCATCGGAGGGGTAAAAGCACTCTCCGAGGGTAACCACATTCCGAGTGATGAAATACTTTCCCTTTCTTCCGGGGCCGATTCCTGGGTTAGCCGGGGAGCCCTGCTACGCCCGCGGATAGGTCACAGTGCTGCTGTTATCGGGAACTCAATTCTTGTTGCCGCCGGCGTAGACGGATCGGAGCTAATTGGCGGGTGCGAATGGTTTAATCCCGGCACCGAAAAGTCTACCATCGGAAGCGACCTGGTTACCAAAAGGAAAAATGCTTCACTAGTAGTACTTGACCAAACGGCATATCTGCTGGGAGGAAGCGACTTTCCCGATGCAACCCTCGCTTCGGTCGAGGTGCTTGATCAGTCCACAAAACTTTGGGGTAATGCGCGAAGCCTTCTTGAGCCCAGAAGCAGTCACGCCGCGGCAGTCGTAGAAAACCGGATTTACCTGATCGGTGGAACTCGTGACAACTACGACGAGTTTGGCGCTCCTCCAACCGATGTCGTGGAGGTATACTACCCATGAATTCTCCACGACTGAATACAAACATCACCTGTCACTTGCGAAGGGTAGTATCCGCGATTCTTGTTGCGGCTTCTATTTCTTCCGTTTTCGGCCAGGCAGGCTATCTGTTTCTTCATCCGGCAATGAAAGGGAAGCCCTGGCGAACTACCCTGAATAATCTTAATTTCGATGCTCCGGAGGATCTTTTGACACTCGCCCCCGGAACTTATGCCTCCGGGAATCGAATTCGGAAAACAGTCGCAGCATTCGTTTCCCAAAACAACCGCAAATTGTACGTCATGAAATCCGAATATCGAAGCCGATGTGTCGATGTCTTGCGATACCATTCACCAACAGAAGTGCCCGTACCCGCATTCCCCACGGCGGACCTTCCGCTTCACGTGATAACAACCACGGATACCAGCTTCGATACCGCCCGTGTAACCTACCCTCTCCCATCCGGAGATCTTCGCATTACAACTATCCTCACCGACGGCGGCATGGTTATCGACTCGCAAGACGTGTCCCTGTCGGGCATAACCGCCGCCGAAGATATCCTGCATGTTTCAACGGAAACGGACTCTGTCGACAAGGTCGATACCCTCCTGTGGATTACGGGAGTAAATGGAGCCATACGCTCCATCCCACTGACCCCGGCGGGAACAGCCGGAACCGAAACCATCCACGATATTGGGGCCGCCGATATAACAGCCTTCGGCAATGGGTATGCAGGGTCGGCATCGGGCGCACTCTATGTACTCGATCGCCAATCAGGCACGTTCTCCCAGGTATTTGAAGGTCTCGCTTCGCCCTCGGTCTGGATTGAAGGCAACAGTGTGCTTACCGAGACCGGGGTTCTTTTGTACCCGGACGGGAATACCTGGTCGACCGCCGACCTCGGCATTCCTGATGCACGCCGGTTTCAACCATTGAAAATGCCCGGGGGATCCGCGGTGCAGTTGCTCGATGGGCAATGGCGCGACTCGCTCATTGTATACCGAGACGCCCCGACAATCTTAACGGCCGAACCGGAAAGCCTCAATCAGTTTCTCATAAATCATGATACACTCAATCTTGATCAGTCTTCCGCTATGTTCAAGTTCATACTTAGCGACCCCGACGGCAACACCTCCGTTCCTGAAATGATCTGGTATGGCGATCACTCCAATGACTCGGTACTGCTCCTTGAAAACAATTCGGGTGCTCTGCTCAACCGGGCGCCGAATGCTCCGTGTAACCCGGGTGACGTCAGGTTGGCGGGAGACACAATTACGCTGGTCATCGATGAATCCATTATGGTGCACGCCCCCGCGCGTTCCGCCGAACAGGATCTGATCTGCTCTTCTTGCAAATGGACTACTACGCACTATACGACTGAAAATAATTTTGATCGAGGGCAGATCAGAGTTTCCCTGGGCAATCGCTCCATTTCCATCCATTATCACTCTGGTGGAACGGTTTCCGGCACCTCTCCAGTCTCACTGATAGACTGTGAAAACGAGACGGTATCTCCGGGCCGCGGAGTTCTTCAATTCCGATTTACCCGAACCGCCGCCGCTAATCTGCGGTCAATCCGTATCTACGATTCCCGTGGACGGACAGTCGCCCGGTTAAGCTCAATTCATCCCGGGACACTTACTACCACCGGAAGACTTGCTCCGGGAATGGTGCACATTCGATATTTGTATACCGACGGGCGAAGTCGTACTGAAAGTTCATTCATTCTGCCCTGATATTTAGCCCAAGTTTCGCAGCCGAGAACGAGCAGTATGCGTAAGATGTTGTGCGAGAT
>CAYFVL010000022.1:0-33602 GCA_964346405.1 uncultured Fibrobacterota bacterium | reverse complement strand
AAATTCCGGCAAAACGCAACCTCAGCCCTGAAGGGGCGGAACATAAATTGGTTTGCGCGTGGCTCATGATTTATTCACCGCGAATCGACATACAGAAACAAATATGTCCCGCCCCTACAGGGCTGGGGAACTGCGTGGCATTGTCCTTCCCTGGGCCTTCAGCCCAGGCTGGTATGTTGCGCCCCTTCAGGGCTGGAGATGGCGCTTGCGAAAAGGGCCTGAAGGGCTCTGACATACCAGCCCGGGCTGAAGGCCCGGGTAAAACCCCGGGGATGCTTCGTTTCTGCAAATGATAACGAGTTGAGAGAAATCCACACGCACGAAGGATGCTGTCTTTGCACTTCGCGGAAGTAAAAGTCCCTGTTTCCCGCATGTCTTGGAAAACCATGCGCTGAAAGTGATTGCATTTGTCGGGTAAAGAATCTAAACAGGGGCTCGCGTAAAAATAACTGCGCAAGAAAATGCAAATTTATTTCTACGCGAAACTAAAACTCAAAATCCTCCGCTTGGGGCAACGGAATCTCTTTCGACCGATCGAACCGGTATTCTCCCGCCAGACCTCGGACACATACGGTCTTGCCGTCGCCCTCGAGCACAATCGCATCCTCCGGCGCGCGTGCCTTCATGATATTCATGAGACACAGCGCCTTCTCCAGGCCGTCACCCCGACCAAAATTCCAGACTTCGTCGGGCTGAGCCGGTCTGGGACCATCGTAAATCGATGCGTTGTCCATTGTCCACAGCTTTTCGGCCACACGGTCTACCGACAGCTCGGCGCTCCCGTTGATACAAACGGGGTTGCGCTCCAGTGCCGCTTTGAGAAACGGTTTCCAGGGCGCGCGGGTCATGTCCCTGTAGGCCATAAACGCAAGGTCGGCTACCGGGTGAGATGTACGGATTGAGTCCAGATAGTCGACAATCTGCTCGCGAGTCCATGACTCGTCTATTTCGATGCTTTCACCGCCACGCCATGTTTTCCCGGTATCCGGAAGTCGCGGCTCGGTTTTGCAGAATTGAATCAGATCGGCGATCAATTCCTCGACCTTGAGGCAACTGTGGTGCAGATGAGATTTAAGCTTCTCTATGTCCATGCCACGATCGATCGTGACGTTGTTCTGTTCGAAAAACGACTGAATCTCATCAAGGATAATACGGTTGGGCAGGGGATCCGGGTAATACTCGTCTTCGTCAATTTCATGAAGCAGCGTTGACTGAGTAGCATCGCCTACCCGGGCTTTGCTTCCGTGCTCGTAATGAAAGATCTTCTCGGCTTCGATATATCGTGGCTTTCCACAGCAACTGTGCATCACCTGAAAGCACCTCTGGAGAGAGTGATTCTGGCGCATAAATGAAGCCAGAACTTCGAAAGTAATATCGGTTTTGAGATAGTTTTGGAGTCGTTGGGCAAAATGGCGGTAGCTATCCGGTGCTATCGTTGCCTCCTCGTACATGGTATGTATATACCCGGTGTGATGAACAACCACCGTCACCCGTTCGTTCTCCAGCGCCCGACGAGCCTTCGCGGAGAGTTCCGTCCCGTTAAACCACATGTTTTTTGTCACGATGCGTCGGTTGTTGGTCACAATCCCCTCCCGCACATCGATAAAATTCTGTGAATGAAGCGGAGTCGCCATCATGAAAATTTTGTCAAGGGGAACTTTCCCGATGACAAAAAGTGCTCCGGCATAGAGTGCTGCCAGTGACACGCATTCACCCGCCCCGCTGGGATATCCCGATTTTTGCCGAAATGCATCCATCGCTTCCACTGTTTCGGTTTTCCAGTAGGGAATTGTATCCGTTGTGAATTTGTCGAGCCCGAAATGACGGCGAATATCTATATCGAAGTAGTACTTATCCCCCTCGTAGCCGAATAACGCGTTACTTTGACCGAGAATAGTTTCGTCTATAAAAGAAGAAAACCGCGCCAGTTCCCGTTGTTTCGTGGTCAATCCCCAGGTCTCGAGATCGAGGTTGAACACGAAATTGTCCATGATATACTGCTTGACCCTCTGAATCCGACGGTACTCGTTCATTTTTCCGTTTTTTCGAAACCACGGATCTTCGGCATAGCGCCACAGGAGGGGAGACATGGTATTTGCCAGAAATAGCGAGAACATCAGTTCCGGAAAGATGAACACTTCCATATCCGAAAGAGTCACGGCCGACGAGTATTTCTCAACGCTCATGGCGTCGTCTGAGTTATACATACCTCTCCGAGGGAAAAGATCAAAGTTTCAATCATGAAGGCCATGGATTGATCAAGGAGGTGTGTGTGGCGGATTTGTTACCTTATTGGGAATGTGGGTGATATCAGCAGGTTGATTTGCAGACGATCACCTGCCATTCGCTCCGTTGCCGTTGCGCACCTTTTCGCCCTCTTCATGCACTTCCTTATGGACAATCTCTACCTGCACACTCTCAATCCGCTGCCCGTCCATTTGCAGGACCTTTATTCTCATCCCTTCATATTCCAGTTCCGTATCTTCTTTCGGCACATCTCCGTGTTCATGGTAGATCAAACCGCCAAGTGTGTTGTACTCGGCGTCTTCGTCTACCTCGAGCGGCAAATCAATTGTCGTACCAAGATCCTCGAGATCGACATGAGGGTCGACCTTGTAGATGTTCGGAGCGACTTCCACCACTTGCTCCTCACCGACATCGTACTCGTCGTGGATTTCACCCACGATTTCTTCCAGGATATCTTCCATGGTCACGATCCCCGCGGTCCCGCCGTATTCGTCGACCACTACAACCATATGAATATGCGTCCGTTTCATCTCGGCCATTAGATCGTCGATCTTTTTGCTGACCGGGACAAAATAGGGCTTTTTCATAAGGGCTTCCAGATCCCATTCGGATTCATCATGCTCCGAAATCCAGGAGATCAGTTCCTTTGCATAAAGAATTCCCGCGATTGTATCGATACTGGTACGGTACACCGGTATCCGTGAATGGCCCTCCTTCTTTATCGTCTGGATGACGGTCGGGAGGTTTGCGGTGGTATCCAGTGCCTTTATATCGATTCGGGGCACCATGATTTCCTTGACCGTGGTCTCCCCCAGCTCGAAAATGCTTCGAATCATCTCCCGTTCGTTTTCATCGAGCCCTTCTTCATCGTCCTTGCGTTCAGCCATTCGGGATTTGTCCTCGGGCGAGAGGAACGCGAGTTTTTCATCGTATTTGAGGGCGCGAAGAAGCAGATTCGAGGTGCCCGAAAGCGCCGCGGTGAACACGTAGAATACGGCATTGAACAAGCTGTAAGCCGTAAAGACCATGGGGGCAAACGACATATAGAATCGTATCGCAACTGCCCGGGGAATAGTATACGCGAACAATGTCAGCACTACCAGAGAGAACATAAATGCCGAAACCCCGTGTTCGAAAGCTCCGTATTCGGGATAGAGTCTTTGTGCCAGCCAAAAAGAAATAACCGCAAACAAGGTATTTGCGAATGTCCGGCCAAACGAGGTAAGAATGCCCAGGTAGGTTTTATGTTCGAGAGCATGCTCTATTTTCGAAGCATAATACCGCTGCCGTTCGGCGTTGGGAGGTATGGAACTCCTGTCGACCGATTTGAATACCGTCTTGATGATCGAGAAGAGAGTGGAAAGCAGGTAGCAGATTACCAGCAGAATAATCAGATACGACGACGCACTTGGATCAGTATCCAAGTATTCCTCCTTTGATAAGTGACTCGGCACGTCATGGGCGCAAAACCCCTTGCGTGGGTATTCTCGTTCCGTTTCGGGAGCGACAGGCGTAACCCGGGTTTTGCAGCCGACTCACGGCATTCTGCTCGCACTCGACTGCGAAACTCGGGCTGTTATACATTATAATGCTCCTCGCGTGCCTCCATTATTGTACGTTCTTCCGCAAGCTTGTGGCGATACCCAAGCAAATGCAGAAAGCCGTGGACGAATAGCCGGACCACCTCTTCTTCATAGGTGAGTCCGAATCTTCGTGACTGAATATCCGCCCTCTGAAGTGAAATGTAGATTTCACCCAACAGATCATCGTCCTCGAAAGGAAACGACAGTACGTCGGTGGGTTTGTCCAGCTCACGATATTGTCGATTCAGTTTTCTGATTTTATAGTCCGAGCAGAACACGGCATTCACCGTACGTGACTTCGATACGTTTTCCTCTTTTACAATACGCCCCGCCGCTTTCAGAATAGCCTCACGAGGCAGATTCAGGCGGGTATAATCGTGGAAAAGAAGCACTTGTTCTGTGGCGGCGCTCACGGATTTTCTTTCGATCGTTTCAGGCCGTAATGCACAATATTGGGGATTTCGCCGGCCTCGGATAATGGACCCATCCCCCCGCCGAACTCTTGACGGCGCCTACTGAATATAGTACAATTGGGGTGCTCGCCAAAAGGGTAATGAAAATTCTACGTATTTTCGTATCCCGAACAGGCGACTACCGGTTCGGGAGTTCGCCATGTTCAGAATGCGCGTATAACCAAGACTACCTGGAAAACAGTCCGGTTCCGGGGTTCTCATCGAAGGAATAAAGGAGGGGGACATGCATCGGCAAGCCGTCTTCATGATCGCCGTATTGCACACTCTCGTCCTCTCCGAGCAGGCTTTCCCACAACAAAATACTACGGGCGCAAGCCGCCGTTGTTGGCTGGATAATGTTTTAGGTGAAGTTAAGGTAAGACGCGGCTCGTCTCCCAAGTGGATCGATGCTCGTCCGCGGATGCCGATTCGCGTAAATGATGCGGTGAGGACGTTCGTTGAATCGGGTGTGGTGGTTGTTACGTCCGAGGGCGCCAAGCTCAGTCTTGGCGAGAATTCGACTATTGAAATGGCTGAATTCCTGGGCTCCGATCCCTCCGACGCTCAAACAAAAGTGAAAGTGCTCAGCGGAAAGCTTCTCTCCGACGTCAAAAAACTCACCGGCTCGAATTCTCGATTCGAATTCGAGACTCCCACCGCCACTGCCGCGATTCGTGGAACCCGTGTTGGGTTTGAGGTGAGCAGCGAAAGCACCGACATTCGCGTCTATGAAGGAAAAGTCCTGGTGCGACCCATAGGCTCTCAGAGCGGCGCCGAACTAACATCCAACCAGATGACCCAGGTTGCCAAAGGTCTTCGAAAGGTCGTGGTAAAAGAGTTCAAAGAGCCGCCGCCCGAACATCTGGTTTCTTCGGCCGAGAAAGTCAAAATCGATTCGAGTGTGACCTCCGAGACGGAAAATGCCGTTTCCGACAGCCTGCTTCCAGATTCGCTTACGACCGATTCGCTCGTGACTGATTCCGCCAATGTCGCTGATACGGTCGAGGTGGTCGATACAAACACCGTGGATACCACTTCGTTAGAAGAAAAAAGCATGTCCGATTCGTCCGCGTTAGCGCGGAACGACGATTCGCCGGATAATGCCACGTCCTCTGAATTGACCCTTGAACTTACCGATCCGCCGGAAGGAAGTGAATTTCAGGTGGGAGTCCCGATACTCGTCTCAGGTACGGTCAATCCGCCCGAGGCAAAGGTTCTTGTGCGTGGTCGGCCGGTGGCGGTCGGGGGCGGTGGCACATTCGATATCGAAGTACCCGGTCCCGCGAAAGCGGGAGACTATTCGCTGCCGATTGAAGCATCTTTCGGCGGGCAGACACGCAAAATCGTTCGAAATTTCACCTGTGCTCCTTTTGATGGTTCGACGCTCAAACTGGAGGTAACCAGTCCCGTGGAGGGGAGCGTTGTGCGTGGAAACGCGATCCGCATATCCGGGGTAACCTCTCCCGGCGCCGCGGTCGTTGTGAATGGAATTAAGGTAACAACCGGTGCGGACGGCGCATTCCGACATTCCCTTCAATTTTCGGAGAACGAAACTGAATTAGTCTTCGAATTCGAGGCTGTCCTGGGAGATAAGAGCACCAGTCTCACGCGCACTGTGAGGCGCGAACTCGAGGGCGATTTGGCCCTTTCTATTACGAGTCCCACGGACGGCGAGCGAATCAGCAATACGGAAATACCGGTCACCGGACGCACAACGCCGGGAGCAAAGGTCACGGTAAATGGAATCCACGCCCCCGTGGGGCCTGCCGGCGGATTCACCGCTCGAATCCCTATCCCCGACGAGCAGAACACCTATGAGCTGGAAATTCGCGCTGAGCTTAACGGCGAAGAGGCTTCGGAGAACATACAGGTGGAATATGTTCCCGTGATCCGGGACGTCCGGCTCATCGTCAACAGCCCTCCCGACGAGTTTGAGACGAAAGAAACGCGCATCAGCGTTTCCGGTCGTGTCGATCCCGCGGACGCACAAGTCGTGGTAAACGGACGTACCGTTGCCAACCGAAACGGTACATTCACGATTGTGATTCTCATACCGGATAATCCCGGTGAACACGACATCGACATCGAAGCCGAATATGAAAACCTCAGCGCGATTCAGACTCGCACCGTAATCTATGACCCGGCGGGTAATTGCTCCTTCAATACCGAGGCGCCCGTCCTTCAGCCCTCGGACCTGCAGCCTGTGGTAAATCAGTCCCGCATGAGTTTCAGTGTGCTGGACAGAACTCCACACGATGAAATCAAGTTCCATTACTCAGTCGACGGCGGTAGTGATTATCAAACCGGTGTCCCGGGCGGAGTATTCGGCATGGAGTTTCTTCCGGGTATCCATGAGTACGAAATCTATGCCGAAGACATGTGTGGGAACAAATCGGCCGTACTTCGCGGAAATGTGTCCTACATGCCGTCACTGCCGATCATCCGGATGAGAACCCCCCCGGGCGACAAACTCGTTCGGGTTCCCCCCAGTCGTCATCCGCGGGATGACGGTGATTTCGAGCCCATTCTTACCGTCGAATTCAGTATCGAGAATCTTCCGGGAGACGACTATCGTCTGTTGAAGGAGATTGTGGTAAGCAATAACGGAGCGGTTGAAGCTTCGGAGAAGACTTTCACCGATGTGGATTTTGCCTTTGATATACGGCTTGGGCGCGGTCCGAATGTCATACTGGTGGAAGCCAGGGATTCACAGGACCGAGTGGTACGTCGCCAAGTCACGGTTCGGGTCCAATGATAGATGTTCGAAGACCTGGGTTGGTGTAACAAGCGCCCTCAGCGCCAAATGTAAGGAGACGGATTCGTGAGAGGTTCCTGCATACTCCTCATCTCGGTACTTGCCTTTTCCTCGACGGTTTACTCCAATAGCACCGGCGAAACAGGAATATCGAAAAGTGATGTGGACTCGGCATCGTCATCCTCCTCGATTGCGCAAAGTGGGGCGAACCTGCCACAACAGCGTCCTTTGGCGGTAACCCAGGCGACCGAAATACCTCCGGGGGTACTGTTCGGAACTTTTACGAAGGAGGACGGCCCGTTTCTCATCATGGGAAGCATTATTGTTCCGGCCGGTCAGGTTCTCACATTCGGCCCGGGGTCTGAAATCTTCATGGGGGGTGACTATTCAACCATTACCATATTTGGACAATTAATCGCGAACGGAACACCCGGAGACCCCGTCGTCTTTCAATCCGCGTATGCAGACCCCAACCCATGGGATTGGGACCGGATATATTGCCGAAGCCGGAATCGGTCCGAATTCGAACACTGCATCATAAGGCACAGCAACTATGGAGTCGTTGTCGAGAACGGATTGGTGAAAATCGAGGGATGTATATTCGAACGAAATTCCCTTCACGGTCTGGTGGTTACCAACTCCGATGCGCTGGTGTATAACACAACGTTTCGGCGAGGACACGTCCTGGCGCTCTTCTGCCGTGCGGGGGCAAGTGTTCGGGCCGAAAGCCTTCTGGTTATCGACAATATTACCGGTATCGGCTGTGAAAACAAATCCCATTTAAGTGTTGACAGAGGGGTAATACGCGGCAATCGCAACGGGATCGCCGTACATAAGGGAGCCTCCGTTTCGGTGGTCGCAGCCGACATCGAGAGAAACAAAATCGGTGTCGCTTCCGAAACGGAATTGCCGAAAAAAATGCTGGAGATGGTGTACGGCAACGGCATTGATGTAAAAGTGGTTGATGCAGAGGATATGGCCGACTTGCTCAAGCCGCCGGAGGGAGTCAAATCGATCGTGTTGCCAAAGGGTAAAACGGACGTGCGTACCTCCGATAGTTTCGAAGCCGGTTTTGCCGCACTCAAAGCACCTCGTGAGCCGGTGGGAGGGTTCATCGGGAATGTCGAAGCCGGTTTCAACTACTATATGCCCGATTCCAAACGCCATCCGGTGAGCGATACGCTTATTCATCAGACAAGATATCTGGGCGAACAGAGCGACAAGTGGTACGCCGGCGCGCAGCCCGAACTGAATCTGTTTCTGCAGGGCAAACGCGGTGAAGCGGATGTGAATCTGAATGCTGATCTGTTTGCGAATCAGTGGGTGAACAATGATGCATACCTGGATCGTAACCTTTTTACACTTTCGTTCAACTATTCGGATCAGTCGCTGGTGTTTGGTGATTTCTATCAGAACATGTCGGAAACTTCGATGTCGGGGCGAAGGGTTTCCGGGGTACGATACAAGGGGTCGGCTCTGGCCATGGGTCGAGGCACCGACCGGCTCGATTTTGAGCTGGCGTTTGGCGAAAGTGAAGCACCTAAGGATACCGGAGACAATGAACCCAATGTATTCAATCAGGTCGTGGACTCCGGGTTATCGCTTCGTCAGCAGCTTACATACGTGGCGGGCGTTTCAGTGAAGCCGACCTTTAATTCGGTCATTACCGCTCGAGGAATTATCGCACGGGACCAGACGATGAAATCGCTCTTTGGGCGAACGGTTTCAGATCCTAAAGCTCCCGAACCAATCGCTTCTCAGACCGGGGTGCTGGAAGGAAGTGTCGTTTTGCTGCAAGGAGCCCTTGAATTGCGGGGAGAGGTAGACCTTGGTACGCACGATACGGTTGCTGTGTCGGACTATGACGATATCGCCTGGTACAATCCCGATATCCGGAGCGCGGTTCCCCGTGTTTTTGGTCTTCTGACCCCCGACAGTAACAACTATGCGATTTCGTTCGGGGGAACCGGAAGAATCAGGGAGTACGATCTGGGGATAACGATCACCGAAATCGCACCGAACTACTTTTCCGCCGGCAATCCGTACCTTGAAGCCGATCGTCGATATGTGACACTGAGCGGTGAGCGACGTTTTATGGAAAAACTCGAGCTGAACGCCGAATACGAGTATGAGCGAACCTCGGTATCCAACGTATACAATCGGGTAAACCGTCGGGCGGGACCCGTCGACGAGAATTCACTTACTCTTGCCGGGACCTATGAGCCGGGAGAAAAGTGGCCGGGTTTCGGCCTGGACTACGACATTGCGTATCGAACCGGCAAAGGCGTCGGCAGACGAGAGGTCATAGTGTGGAGTGTCCAAAACAGTGGAGATACTCTCGGGAAAGCGGTGGATAGTGCAATGCTTCAGGTGAAGCACGAATTGAGAAATACCTGGACTCTGGAGGCAAAGCAGCGGTTTGAGAACGGAATTGATTATACTGTTAAGTACCGTTTATTGTGGGACAATGATTTTACCGACTACGTGGATCCCATGAAAATGAATGAAAACGACGGTCTGGTTAACGAAATCAGCGGACGTTTTGGTTTCAAGATTAAACGACTTATCCGTAATAAGTTCTCAGGGACTGTACGTTTCAAAAATGAAGTGCGTGATTCGCTGGAAAGCTTTGGGTATAAGGTATCAAACGACTTCCAGATTACGGCTATACCGCGGAAACTGTCGTTTGGCCTGAAGGGAGAATACCAGAGAAAGACCGACAGTGAGTACGAGCGCGAGTTCTTGAAGCGGCACCAGGAGCTGTTTGCGTTCATTGCTTTAGAGCCCGAGGCGAAGTATTCGGTGACCTCGAAACTCGCCGCCACCCTCTCGGGCAGGTATGAGAGGTTATATGATGAGAATGAAGGTGCGGAAAATTATACACTCAAAGTTGGAGGACTTCGCTTTACCTATTTATTTTAGGGGTATGATATCTTCTGCTGAAATTTTCAAATCGGCGTGGGCGCGCAGAGCGTTCACGCTGTTTCTGTTGTGTGTCGGCTTGCCGGTAGCCGGATCATCGTCCCACGGCAGGCTCTTTGTCCCAATGGATGATGAGCAAACGGATCATTTGAAGGCCTATGGGGTTATTTACCGCGCCGTGAAGGCCGGGGTCGAATGCACCTGGCTTCTCAACTACCGAGGTGGTTCGTTTGCCGTTGATGAATCCAATGAGGTGGTTCTGGATGCCCGACGCAGCGGGGTTGAGATCAAGAAGGTTTCTCCTACGGATTATGCGCGCATTCTCGAAACGATCGAGAACGGCAACATGGACAAAGTCAAGCTCGAAAAGGCGCCGACCATCGCCGTCTACACGCCCAAGAGCAAGCTCCCCTGGGATGATGCCGTTACCCTCGCGCTGACCTATGCGGATATCGAATACGACAAAGTGTACGATAAGGAGGTGGTCGGCGGAAAGCTCGATGAGTATGACTGGTTGCATCTTCACCACGAGGATTTCACCGGACAATACAGCAAATTTTACCGAAGTTTCAGTCATGCTCCCTGGTATCAGCGTCAGAAAATGGAGCTTGAAGGCTTGGCGCGCGAACTGGGTTTCTCGAAGGTGACGGAGCTGAAAAAGGCGGTAGCTCTCGCTATCCGGGAATATGTCGAGGGTGGGGGGTTCATGTTTGCAATGTGCAGTGCCCCCAACACGCTGGATATAGCTCTCGCCGCCCTGGGGACCGACATCGCCGATGAGGTTTTTGACGGCGACGGAGTGGATCCACAATTCCGGGAGAAACTCAATTACGACAATTGTTTTGCTTTTGAGGGGTTTGAGGTGGAGACGAATCCGATGGCGTCGTATTTCGGCAATATCGATGTAAACAAGGTGAATACCCCGATGCGGTCCGAAGCCGTCGATTTCGAGTTGTTCCCCTTCAGTGCGAAGCTCGATCCCATTCCCACCATGCTGACACAGAATCATACGAGGGTGGTCAAGGGGTATTATGGATTGGCAACATCGTTCAATAAGCATGTCCTCAAGAAGAGCACGGTAGTTCTGGCTTCCGCACCGGGTACGAATCGCATTAAGTACCTTCATGGGGTCCGGGGAAAAGGAATGTTCGCATTTCTCGGCGGACATGATCCCGAGGACTATTCACACGCAATCGGAGATCCTCCGACCACACTCGAGCTGCACCGTCAGTCACCCGGATATCGCCTCATACTGAACAATGTGCTTTTTCCCGCGGCTGAGAAAAAAGAGAAGAAAACGTGAGTTCAAGGGTTGGCAGGCGAGGTGTTATTGGATGGGTGCTGTACGACTGGGCCAATTCGGCCTATGCCCTCACAGTGCTTGCGGCGTTCTTTCCGGTATTTTTCAAAAAATTCTGGTGCGCCGGCTACGAAAGCTCGTTTTCGACTATTCGCCTTAACGCCGGAAACGCCGTTGCTGGCTTGTTGATCGCGGCGGCCTCTCCGTTTCTGGGCTCTTTTGCGGATGCCGGCGGAAATCGGAAGGCTTTTCTTTTCGTATTCATGCTTCTCGGAGTATCCATGACCGCTGCTCTTCCGCTGGTCGGACAGGGGCAATGGGTATGGGCAATAGGGCTGTTTGTTCTGGCGAATATCGGGTTTTCCAGCGCAAATCTTTTTTACGACTCTCTGCTGCCGACCGTAGCTCCCAGAAACAAACTCCATATTGTCTCTTCAATCGGGTATTCCGTCGGGTATCTGGGGTGTGCCCTTCTATTTATCCTCAACATCTTTATGGTCCGGAACCCGTCGGCGTTCGGTCTGGCCGATACCGTCGCGGCCACGAAAGCCTCTTTTTTGAGTGTTTCGATCTGGTGGTTTGTGTTCTCGCTCCCACTGTTTTTCTGGGTGCGCGAGGATATCCCATCCAAAGCACATCGAGCAGGGCACGTCGTACGAAGAGGGCTCATTCAGCTCAAGGGCACCTTTCGTGACATCCGTTCCCGCAAACCACTACTGCTGTTTCTGGTCGCCTACTGGCTGTATATCGACGGTGTGCATACGTTCATCCGTTCGGCCGCGGATCTGGGATTGTCTATTGGACTGGATTCGGGCTCTTTAATGGTCGCGCTTCTTCTGGTACAACTGACCGCATTCCCGGCGGCTTATGCTTTCGGTTTGGTGGCCCAGAGAATTGGTGCGCACCGAAGTCTTCTGATCGGGGTGGGGATGTACCTGTTTGTGGCTCTGGTGGGTCCTATGGTTGTCCGCACTGAGCTGCATTACACCATTTTTGCCATTATCCAGGCGCTCCCGCTCGGAGCGCTTCAGGCGCTCAGCCGTTCGTACTTCGCGCGAATCATCCCCGCCGATAAAGCCGCCGAGTATTTCGGTTTCTACAATCTTGTCGGAAAGTTTGCGGTCATGTCCGGCCCGGCTCTGGTCGCGGTGGTCGCCTTGACTGTACGTGCTCTCGGGGGGACTTCGGCGCTCGCGGCACGTATGGGGTCGGCTTCGTTGTCGCTGTTTTTTATTGCCGGCGCTGTATTACTGATCCTTGCGCGGAAAGCGGAAGTTCGGGAAGAATAATGTCCTTCCGGAACAGTTGGTTTCCGCCATTGGCTTAGCCCAGGTTTCGCAACCAACTCACGGTCCCGCCGGGCGGGATTCAAGGTATCTCCCCGGATACCTACCCGTGGCGATGAGCATTATTTTATTACGGCGTTACGCGTAAAAAGCGGTATTCGTAGGCACGCCCTCCTCATTCTGCTACATTACTATACTATTACTCGGTGTCGAAGTGCGTGGATATGTCGGGCAGAGAGTCTACCATGAGGAGGAAAACCAATGCAATTCAACCGGATCTCGGATAGTATCGAAATCAGAGGCGTGTATAAGCTCGTTTCACTGCTTCTGTTCTGTCTTTTTTCGATCGACGCTGCCGAATACATACCGGGTCCGGAAGGGACTCTGGTGTGGTATGACCTTATTCTCGAGGGCGCTCTGGAGGATAACCGTAACGGCCGAATGATGGTTCAGCGAGTTGACGACAGCATCACCCTTGCCGTTTTCCGGGACTGCGGCACTCCCACTCCCGAGTTGACCCACGGCCCATGGGAAGTGTTTGGGACGCCGCTCAAAGCCGAAGGTTCCCGAGTTCATGGAACGATCAAAGTCTGGGAAGACCAAATAGCCTATCCCATGGATATCGATTTCACCGTTTCGGGTAAGGCGATCAACGGCACGTATGTCCTGGTTCGCTCCAAAGGGGTAAGCCTCAAAACCAAGACATACGCGGATGGAGAAGATTATACGGGCTCGGTAACAGGTAGCGTTCGCACGGAATCCGAGGTCAAGAGAGCGAACTCGATTCGAGGTGAAGCTCTATGGAACAGTTGGCTCGGGGCCTATCAATGTTTTTCGGCGATAGATTTTGGTGATGTGCAAATCGTGGACAGGCTCGATGAAGCTCAACTGATCTGGAGAAGTGAATTCGTACCTTCCACGGAGCATGGTAGCTGCCGATATGGCGTGACGCTAAATGAGGCTCCGGCCGGCGGCGGTGCCTCTCCGCTTCTTCACGACGGCAGGATTTACCAGTTTTACAGCAGGCCGGCGGGCGATTCCTGGCTTGGCTGCTACCATACGAAACTCTTCACAGACGGCCACGGCAATTGGACCGCGGATACGCTTCTGAAAACGACTCAGAAAATAGGTTACTCCGTAAGCGATCTTCTGAAGATCTATGCGGCTTCAGCCGACGAGTACGGGATGTGCATCGATGCGGCAACCGGGCGGACTCTTTGGAGAGTGAAGTTCCCAGATGAAGGATATACCCTGAATCAACATAAGGGAGCTTTGACAAACAACACCGGCTGTATTGGAGATGGGAATTGGTACATTTTCGGCGCCTTGGGAATTGTCCGTGCAGTCGACCTTGGAACCGGGCAGGTAAAATGGACACAAAACCTGCCCAGGTATTATGAAACCATGATGCGGAACAAACAAAAGGCGCTCGACGAGGGGAAAATGGAGGGGGGAGGCCGTGGTAACTGCAATTTTATCAATTATATAGGCGGCGTAGTAGTCGGGCCGACCGAACTGGGCGAATCGGGGATTTCCGGGTTGGATGCGGAAACCGGTGAGATCCTCTGGACTGTTGAGGACCGTGTCATGGGTGGGAAATCAGGCGCTTTGAAATGGACTCATCAAGGCAATGAATACATCGTTACCGCGAATGGCGCGGGCGAAATCTACTGTTTTGACCCGAAAGACGGATCCCGGAAGTGGATGCAAACCGGAGCCGCCGACAACAGTTTTCAGGCCGTTCTGGACGGGGATTACCTGGTTGTGGCGAACACGGCGACGGACGGCACCGACCGCAAAACCCACACGACTTTCGGGAATATGGCATGTTACAAGCTCGCGCTTGAGGGAGCGGCACTTCATTGGGAACTCCAGGGCGATCTGGGCTGTCCCGGCAATTCCGCGGCAGCCGTGATCTATAACGGACATGCATACATGCGCCCGCCCGATAGACTTCTGGTTGTCGAGCTTGGCAGCGGCGATATCAAGGCAAACGTAACCTTCAGCGATGCAAACTGGCAGGAACAACACTCATTTACCATGGAGGGACGCTACTTTCCTCATCCCGAGACACAACATAAGAAGAGTTACCTCGACATGTACGAGGCCGATCCGGAGCAATTTGTGCAAATGGGAGATACCTGGTGGCCACCGCACTTCAATACCACGACCTATCAGACGCCTCTATCGAATCCGGCCGGCGATGGACGCCTTTTCATGCGTGGGCATGACGGTATCTACTGTTATGATTTGCGGAAACCGGGAACGGTTTCCATTGCTCCTCGATCCAAATCCTTTGCCGCGACAAAGGAGATCCCAATACAGTCGATAACGCTGCTCAAAAGGGAAATCGGCATCACGGTTGGTTTCGGACTACATCGGGGTGCGCGGGTATCGCTTGCCCTCTATGATTGCAGCGGTCGATGTCGGGGAATAATTTACAATGGAAAAGCCGAAGCCGGAATGCACCGAATTCCGATCACCGGTTGCCGGGGGGCTGGGCTCTACATCGTGCGCGGAACAGTTGGCGGACATACGGTGTCCCGGAAAGTTACCTTACAATAGCGAGTTTTACAGCATTGCCGGTGGGTTTTGAAATTATTCCGGCCGCATGGGTGAACCCAATAGCCGGAATAACTCCCGAAAAAATCGCAACCATTGCACTTTTGGCACATTTGTTGATAGTAGCTTGTCTGCGGTGAATAGATTTCTATTGAACCGGGAGCGTCTATGCAACAGGACCGGAACGAATCTGAACTGGCCCGGGAAAAGGATCGACTTGAGCAGGAGCTGATCTATCAGCGACAATTAGGATTTGCTTTGGGTCTTTTCCAGGAAGATGTAACCATACGCGCCTTGCTTCAGTCGCTTGCTCAAGGCGTGATAATAATCGACAAGTATCGGAATATACTCCTGATCAACGCCAGTGCCGAACGGATGTTTGGATACAAGGGGGCTGAGGTAATCGGAAAACCTCATGACACTCTCCTTCCCGAGCGATATCGGGATATTCACGAAGAGCACATGACTCAGTACTTTCAATCACCACGGGCTCGTCCTATGGGTATTGGCCTCGAGCTTTTCGGCAGACGCCGGGATGGGAGTGAATTCCCCGTGGAGATAAGTCTGAGCTATGTGGATACCAAAAATGGAGTACTGGTTATTTCACTAATCAGCGATATTTCAATCCGACGGAAAATCGAACAGGAATTGCGGGAGCATGTGGAGGACCTGGCCCAGGCAAACAAGAATCTTGAGACCTTCTCATATTCAGTATCTCACGACCTGAAAGCACCCCTGCGGATTCTCACCACTTTTTCGGATTTTCTGCTGGAGGAGTACCGTGACAAAATCGACAGTACCGGAAAAAACTATCTGGAAAGGATTCGAAGCAACGCCGATAAGATGAATACTTTGATCGACGATATGCTCGATCTTTCCAGGATCAGTCGGCAGGAGGTTGTTCGTCGGGATATCAATATGAGTTCAATGGCTGAAGAAATCCTGAACGAACTCGATGCCAATGCGAAAGACCGGACCGCTCGGACGGTGATTCAGAAAAACGTGTGGGCACATGCCGATTACCGTCTCATAAATGTTGTATTGACAAACCTTCTGGCGAACGCCTGGAAGTTCACCGCGCGCATACCGGAACCATATATCGAATTCGGGGCGATGCAACAAGAAGGGGAAACAGTCTATTTCGTTCGGGACAACGGTGCCGGATTCGATACAACTCGAGCCGAAGAGCTGTTCGCACCGTTCAAACGGCTGCACAGAAGCTCTGAATTTGCAGGCACTGGAATCGGGCTCGCGATTGTCGAACGTGTAATCAGACGGCATGGCGGAAAAGTGTGGGCCGAAGGCGAGGTCGGTCGCGGAGCGACGTTTTACTTTACGACGGTGTGAGGAAGAGCGGTTACGAGTCGACTTCAGCATAATATGCATGGAGCGGACCGTGAATGTCAATATCGCTGCTTTCATGTCCTTTGCCGAAGCCTTTTTTGCCACGTTTGCCGAGAACGGGAGGCTGGAAAGCTATCATCGTGATGAGGGTATTCCGGTCTCGATCAACTGAATCCACGGCTTGCCTTACTGCGTATTGCCCAATTATTCAACGGATGATCCGTGCAAAGCGGGTTCCAAAGACAAAAAAAGGCGCCCTTTTCAAAAACGAAAAGGGCGCCGAGATTTTCGTGGCGGGGCCGAGGCAAATTGTGGTGTCTAGCTAGCTAGAACCGATACTGAACTTGTCCGACAGGCACCGAAAGTGACGATTTTTTTGAATCACGGCTCGAGCCCAGAAGCATGAGAGGCATATTTACCAGGCCGTCCAGTGATATCGACAACCGTTCTCCGCCTGGGAGACCCGATAGGTCGGGGGATACCCTTTCGGTCAGGGTGCTCGTGATTCGAGCACCTGCTCCCAGACCAATCCAGCTTCCGATTAACAGCCCCGCAGCGTATGATCGTTCGCTGTCTGCCTCCAGAAGATAGGGGATCCCGAGTCCGATAGCACCACCCGCGGCTACGGAAGCACCCGTAACGACTGTCTGAAGCACGGTAAAATCGCGTTCGAGCTTGTAGTTGAGTCCGATTGCACTTCCAAGCACGTACCCGGCAAACCCGGCGCTGACATATGCTCGCCTGACGCTGTTTTCGCTTTCCAGATATCGCTCCGGGCCGGTGAGATTGGTCAGAAGGAGCATGCTTCCGGTTCCCATGGCGCCCGCCAGGTAGGTCAAAATTCCGCGGCCGCTCGAAACATTCAACTCATCGGCGATTTTCGCCCCGTAGTAAGCGCCGATCGGGATTAGCAGCATAGTCAGCGACGGCGAAGCGCGGTAGTAGGCATCCTGATCTTTCTTGTCCCGGGGATCGAGCCAGTACATGGGTAAAAAGTACCCGGCAAGGCCGAATGTCTGGCTGAAGTAGGTTACAACCGTGGCGGCGCCGAAATCATCGTTTGCCACCAGTCCGGAATTTCCAGCCGCATAGACTCCGTATGGATACATCAGAAGCGTTGCCCATGCTTGAATCCTTTCACTCGGAAGAGGGTCGTTGGCATTCGATGGCCCGGCCTCGCGATAATCCTTGTCGAGATCAGTTGCATGATGAATCAGCATTGCCGCCTGATGAGGATACAGCAACCCAAGAGTTCCACCGTAGTTCATAAGGGTCACTTTGCCGTACCCAAGTTCCATCTGTGCAGTCATCATATACCCTGCATACAAAGACCCGCCGGAAGCAAGTAGTGAGGCTCCGGTGTACTTTGACCGATCAAGTCTGCCCAGTGTCCCGTTAATGACGGTGGGAGCAACCAGCGCGCTTTTAGCCGCGGTTGAGAGTACAAACCAGGCCCGTCCACTCTGGTTCAACGGTTCGTCGCTGTAATAACCGTCGCCGGCCGCGGTCATCGCAACGATCATCAATGCCGCGATGATGAAAAGAGATGTGTGTCGTCGTTGCATTTTTTCCTCCCTTATCAGGGTTTGCGCAGAAATAGATCTGCATTTTCTCGCACAGCTATTCTTGTGAATATCGAGGCGCGTCTCACAGAGCCATGGCAACTGTGCTATGCTCAAGAGATGCACTAACTAAGATATCCGCACCAGGAGCCGACGAAAAATGTGAAGTTATTTTTGCGCGAGTCCCTGGTGCTTCCGTATCGAACTCGGTTCCTGCTATCCGTAAGAAGGAAGCAACACATGTGCCCGTGTCGATCGTAATAGGATATGTCCCACGAAGGGGAGGTGCTCCCGGGGCGCACTCTGTTTGGTATATCGACAAGGGGGGAGCGGCATCGTTCCGGGTTTCGAGTGATCGGGAGTGAGTGGAATCCTCTATCTCAGGACGGTGGATCGGTCCACAGAGGCGATTGCGGAGTACCCGCCGATAAAAAACCGGTATTTCTTGCGTTGATTTCGAGTTCCCAACTATCTTTCAGGGGTGACGAAATCGACTGGTGTGGCGTCCGGTATCCAGAACGAGGAGCGCCCACATGAATTTCCGGCGGTTGTCGTGATCACACGAAAGCCGAACGTCACGTACCGAACAGGGATACTATGGACAAAAAATCACTGCTAATTGCCGGTTGCGACCTCGATATCCACCAGGTGGTTTCGGATATTCTTGAGATCACTTTCAAGGGCATTGAGGTGGATCGTGCGCTGGACCGCGAAAAATTCATCGAACGGCTCAACGATGTAACGGTATATAGTCTGATCGTCGTGGATGTCTCCATTGATGGGTCGGAGGGGGAGAGTATTATCGATCTCCTCGAGAGAGAATACGCCCGATACCTCGATCGGGTTGTGTTTATCCTGGAATCGCGGACTGAAGCAGATGGAAACACGGGTTATTCAGGGTATCCTCATGTGGTCAAACCCTTTTCACTCGATGAATTCGATACTGTTGTAAGGGAGAATATCCGATAGCTTCCATGCCCTCCAATAGATCACTTTCGATATGTATGATCGCGAAGAATGAAAGCTCCGTGCTCGAGCGTTGTCTCAGGAGTACCGGACCGGTGGCCGATGAGATTATTGTGGTGGACACGGGATCTGATGATGCCACACGGGAGATTGCCGCCGGGTGTGGCGCCAAAGTGTTTACCCACCCCTGGAATAACGATTTCGCTACTGCCCGAAATGCTTCGATAGAAAAAGCCTCGGGGACCTGGATTCTCTGGCTCGATGCCGACGATGTGGTTCCTTCCGAATCGGTTTCCGCTCTCTCTCAACTGAAGCAGACATCACCCAATCGAGTGTATGGGATGGTTGTTCGTAATCAGAAGCCGGGAGGAATCGGTTCGGAATTCGTCCAGGCGCGAATGTTTCCAAATTGCCCGGAGCTCCGGTTCGAGGGAAGAGTGCACGAGCAGATTATGCCTTCGGCTCTTCGAACGGGCCTGCCCCTCGAGAAGACGAAGGTGGTGATCGAGCATCATGGATACGCCAATCCGGGTGAAATGCGGCTGAAAGCGCGTCGGAATCTGGATATCATGCTCGAACAGTACTCAGAGCACCGACCCGAACCGATTCCTGCAATAGAAATTGCCGATTCCTATACAATTCTTGAGGATTTTGAGAACGCGGCGCAATGGTATCGTCTTGTTCTCACGATCCCGGACTGTCGTCGTGATTTCCCGGTGATTGCCGGTCAGGCCCACCTTGGGCTTGGAAATATGGAACTGAAAGCAGCGCACTACGAATCCGCAATTCGGGAGTTCCGGGCGGCGCACGAAACCACGCCTGAGCGGACCGATGCACTTTACGGGCTGGCCGTGTCCCTTGAGTTGCACGGAGACCCGGATGGCGCCATGCGAGAGCTTCGACGGGTTACGGAAATGCCGTATACTCCCTTGCAGGTAGGTGTCGATTATCGACAGGCTGAAATCAAGGCTTTCATGCGGCTGATTCGGCTTACATGGGAGGGCGAACGCCTTGAAGAACTCGATGGGCTGATCGTTCAAGCGTTGAACAAACACGGTGATCGTCCTGAAATTCAGAATCTTTGCGGAATTGCCGCATACCGTCTCGGGAAGCTCATGAATGCATTGCACTGTTTTGAGGAGAGCCTGGGATTGGTGGTGGAGGGTAATATCGACGCCTATCTGGGGCTTTGTATGGTCTATTTCCGTGTCGGACGAACGGATGCGGTTACCAGAACGCTCGAAGGTATTCGGGACCGGTTTTCAGAAAACCCGCGATATCAAGCTTTTCTTGAGTTACATGGGATGTCCGATGAATCTGCGCGACCCGAAGCAGTTGAGTTCATTGCGCGCATAAACGAAGAAAAAGAGCACTTACAACGCATGTGGGGCTGAGGGCCGGCCCGGTTGGAAAGGTGGGATACGCACGTGGCGCTTACGCTTAAAAAGGGGATGAGGATCCTTTTTCAGGGAGACAGCATTACCGACAGCAAAAGGAAAATTCCGGAAATCTCCGATATGGGATGCGGGTACGCACATTTGATTTCGTCATTTCTCGAAGCCGATTATCCGGAGCTTGGGCTCACGTTTCTGAATCGTGGTATTTCGGGAAATCGGGTCGTGGATCTGGAGAAACGGTGGGATACCGATTGCATTGCGCTAAGTCCGGATGTTTTGTCTATTCTGATCGGGGTAAATGACACATGGCGGAGATATGACCGGAATGATCCGACGTCGGTTGAGGATTTCAGGGACACCTACGGGCGGATTCTGGAACGGGTGCGCGCGGAATTGAATGTAACGCTCATACTCTGTGAACCGTTTCTGCTTCCTTTTTCGCCGGAAAAACGAACATGGCGCGAGGATATCAATCCCAAAATTGACGTAGTACGTGATTTGGCTGCGAAGTATAATGCTTTGTGTGTGCCTTTCGACGGAGTTTTCGCCGCGGCTGGTGCAAAAGCATCGCCGGAATACTGGACACGTGACGGTATTCATCCGACCTCGGCGGGATATGCGCTGATGGCTCGTGCCTGGTTATATCACGTGATGGAAAGGAAATGCCTGTGAGTGAAGACCAGCAATTGGTGGTAATCGGTGATCGGGTACTCATCGCTCCCGATACCGAAAAACAGCGTACGGGCGCAGGACTGTATCTGCCGCAAGGTGTGGCCGAAAAGGAAAAGGTTCAGTCGGGGTTGATTGTCAATATCGGTCCCGGGTATGTGATTCCACATACCGACACAGGTTCCGAGCCGTGGATGAGTTCAAAGCATGAACCCCATTATGTCCCTTTGCAGGTGAAAAAAGGAGATTTCGCTATTTTTCTTCGACGAGAAGCAGTGGAGATAGACTTTTCTTCCAAGAAATACCTGATCTTACCCCAGGCGGCAATTCTCGCTGTCGTGCGGGAGAATATATCGCTTCCTCCCCTGTAGCAGCATGCGCTTGTTCGACTCTCATTGCCATATTCAGGATGAGCGCTTCGACGGATGTCGGCATGATGTTCTTGCCCGTGCTTTCCGGAACGACGTCTACGCAATGGTATGCTGCGGAACCTCTCCTCACGATTGGGAACGGGTAACGGCTCTTGCGTATGAGCACAAAGGGATACTCGCGTCGTACGGGGTTCACCCCTGGTTTGTCGACCATCTCCCGAGTGACTGGCTGAATCGACTTCGGCGTGCCCTTCAATCAGATGCTGCTTCGGGAGTTGGGGAAATCGGGCTGGATTATGTAGTCGAGGGCGCCGATCGGCAGTTGCAGAAAGCGGTGTTCGAACAGCAACTCGATCTGGCATCGGAACTGAATCGTCCGGTATCCGTTCATTGCAGAAAGGGGTGGGGAGACCTGGTCGAGATACTGAATAATAGATCCATCAAAATCCGGGGACTCATCCATAACTATTCCGGAAGCGCCGAAATCGCATCACGGCTCACGGGAATGGGACTTTTTCTATCGTTCGGCGGCATGATTACCCGCTCACGCAATCGACGTGGGCACGAGTCGATGCGTGCTATTGGCCTCCGTTTTATGCTTCTCGAGACCGACAGCCCCGACCTTCAGCCTATCGGCATAGAGGCTCCGTACAACGAGCCCGCGAATCTGAGGATTATCTGTGGTGCCGCGGCCCAAATTCTGGGAGAATCGACCGAATCCGTCGCGGAACGAACTTTCTTAAATGCCCAACGGCTTATGAATATTTCCGAACGAGGAATCTGACCGAACCCCGACAAATACCGTCAACCCGTTTTCTTGCGCTTCGCGGCGCCGTTGTAGATTTTTAGCAGTTCGGCGAATTTATCGGAGGGAACCGGGGGGCTGTATAGGTAGCCCTGACATATGCGGCAACCGTGCTGGAGAAGAAAACTCTTCTGGATTTCATTTTCGACGCCTTCGGCCACAACCTCCAGATTGAGCGTGTGCGCCATCGCGATCATCATGGCAACGATCGTTTCATCGTCTTTGTCTTTTCCGATATCACGCACAAAGGATTGGTCGACTTTGAGAGTGTCCAGCGGGAATTTTCTCAGGTAGTTCAAAGAAGAATAACCGGTGCCGAAATCGTCGATGGAGATATGAATCCCAAGACGTTTCAACTCACCCAATGTCTGAATTGTCAACTGTGGATTTTTCATGCCGGAGCTTTCCGTAATCTCGAGATGCAGCAATTCCGGAGGTAGTTTACTCAGGCGAAGGCTCTCGTTGATCCGTTCAAGAAGGTTCATTTGCTGGAACTGACGAGCCGATAGATTTACCGAAATACGGAAGTCGTTACGCCCCTCGTGCCGCCACCGCCGAGCTTGACGACATGCGGAAAGCAAAACGAATTCGCCGATTGGAACGATAAGGCCGGTTTCCTCGGCGATAGGGATGAATTGGGCGGGGGAGACCAGACCCATCTCCGGGTGAGCCCATCTGATAAGAGCTTCCGCGCCTACGATTCTCTGCCGCACCATATCCATGAGCGGTTGATAGTATACGACAAACTGCTCCTCATTCAGCGCCCGGTGCAATTGGAATTCAATAGTCAGAGATTCGAACGCTTTGGCGTCCATGCTGGGAGTATAGTGCTGATGAGTACTCTCGCCCTGCTCTTTTGCCCGGAACATGGCAGTCTCGGCGTTCTTTACCAGCGAATCCATATCGACACCGTCATAGGGAAACAGGCTGATTCCGATACTCGCGCTCATGTAGATTTTATGATCGGTATCGGGTATTTCCATTGGTACCGAGAATGCACGTTGGATCTTCTTGGCCACCTTCGCGGCGTCTTTTATGTGCGAGATTTCTTCAAGCACGACCGCGAACTCGTCGTTCCCGAGACGAAAAACGGCATCCACTTCTCGCACAATGGATTTGAGTTTCTCCGACACGTTTCGAAGGATATGATCGCCGGCCGAATAGCCGAATGTCTCATTCGCCCGCTTGAAACGATCCAGATCGAGAAAGAGCACCGCGAGTATCTGACCGTTCCGCCTGGCATGGGCCAGCATGAAATCCAGACGATCGTTTAGTAATATGCGGTTGGGCAGGGAGGTGAGCGCATCGTGATAGATGATTTCGGGCGTTCCGGACTGACCATAGGCTCGTATGAGTCCCACATACTTGTGCATTTTGCCGTTTATGTCATCGGTAACGGCGCAGATGGTCAAATCGGCCGGATAGATTTCTCCGTTTTTTCTGCGATTCCAAACCCGTCCTCGCCATGTCCCGGTCCGGTCGATAGTCTTCCACAAGCCGGCGTAGAATTCTTTTGAGTGACGGTCGGAACGGAATAACCGAGGTGTTTTTCCCAGAGTGTCGGAGGGGCTGAATCCCGAAATTGAACAGAATACCGGATTAACATACTCGATAATCCCTTCGCGGCTCGTGATCACTATACCCTGGTCGATGTTTTCGAGAAGAACCGATGCTAATGGCCCCGAATCGAGAGAGAATCGGCCCGCGGACTGTTGTGCCGATGCCATAGGGCGGAGTGTGGATTCGGAAATCGTCCGCCGGCCGTCATTTGCGGTGTCAGTGAGGTCTTTTTTTCGCATATCGAGGGTTATCTAATCGGTGGAAACAGAGTATCCATGCACTTGGATACCAAGTGATCGTAAGGGGGGGCCTGAATAAGAGTCTCCAACCCCCTCCCCCAAATACTATTTTTTTTCCCTTTGCTTTTCAAGCATAATCAGGAAGAGACCGAGCGGCTCAAGAAGATAGGATTCTGTTGATGCATACGTACCGTACTCACACCTGTGGGGAACTGCGAAAAGTCGATGTCGAGAAGCGTGTCCGTCTGTCTGGATGGATTCACAACCGTCGTGATCACGGAGGGGTTCTTTTCCTCGATCTGAGAGATCATTACGGAATTACCCAGGTGGTTGTCTATCCGGACCAGCCTTTTCAGTACGAAGTGGGACACCTGTCGAAAGAAACGGTTGTGCGGTTTGACGGAACCGTTGTGTATCGGTCGGACGAAAACGTGAACGATAAAATGTCGACCGGTGAAATCGAGGTTGTCGTCGATGCGTACGAGGTACTCGGAGCGGCGGAATCGCTGCCGTTTACCGTATTTCAGGAAGAGCATGTCACAGAAGAACTTCGGTTGAAGTATCGCTATCTCGATCTGAGAAGAAGCCAAGTCCATGAAAATATCGTTTTGCGTTCAAAGATCGTTTCCAGTCTTCGTCGGCGAATGAATGATCACGGTTTTTTCGAGTATCAGACCCCTATTCTAACCAGCTCCAGTCCCGAGGGGGCACGTGACTACCTGGTCCCTTCCAGGGTTCATCCGGGCAAGTTTTATGCGCTGCCTCAGGCCCCGCAACAGTTCAAGCAGCTCCTGATGACTGCCGGTTTCGATAAGTACTTCCAGATAGCTCCCTGTTTTCGAGATGAAGATGCGCGTGCGGACCGCTCTCCGGGGGAATTCTACCAGTTGGATATCGAAATGTCTTTCGTGAATCAGGAAGACATCTTTGCTGTTGTCGAGGATGTGCTTTCGGGGGTATTCGATGAGTTCAGTTCAGCGGAGGCCTCCCGGCCACCATTTCAACGAATTCCTTATAAGGAAGCAATGCTGAAATACGGATGCGATAAGCCGGATCTGCGGAATCCGATCATCATTCGGGATGTATCGGATATCTTTTCGACATCAGGATTCAAGGCATTCAAGAGTATTGTTGAGGGCGGAGGAGTGGTTCGTGCAATACCGGTAAAGACAATCGCCGATCGCCCCCGCAGTTTCTTTGATAAGATGGTCGATTACGCGCAGTCAATTGGTTCAAAAGGCCTCGCATACCTGGTATGGAACGAGGAGACCATAAAAGGACCGCTTGCCAAATTCCTCAATGAGGAACAGACCGAAGAGATTGCATCGAGATGCGATATCGGAGTCGGAGATGTTGTATTCTTTGTTGCCGCCGATGAGAAGAGTGCCTGCGGAATCAGCGGCGACCTGCGGGTGAAGCTTGGACAGGATCTGGATCTTCTGGAGAAGGGGGTGTTCAGGTTCTGCTGGATTGTTGATTTCCCAATGTTTGAACTGAATGTGGAAACGAAAAAAGTGGAATTTTCCCACAACCCGTTTTCTATGCCGCAGGGAGGAATGGAAGCCCTCAAAACCAAAGACCCGCTCGACATTCTGGCCTATCAGTACGATATCGTCTGCAATGGAGTCGAGCTTTCATCCGGGGCCATACGAAACCATCTTCCCGAGGTGATGTACAAGGCGTTCGAAATTGCCGGATACGACAGCGGCGTTGTCGATGAAAAATTCGGTGGCATGATCGATGCGTTTCGACTGGGCGCGCCGCCCCATGGCGGCATTGCTCCTGGAGTTGACAGAATGGTAATGCTCATTGCCGGTGCCGAGAACATCCGTGAAGTGATCGCATTTCCCATGAATCAGAATGCCGAAGACTTAATGATGCGGGCGCCTTCGGAGGTCTCGGATGAACAGCTAAAAGAGCTGCATATCCGGGTAATTCCACAGTAGGAGAACGGATGTTCCGGGTTCCGGATTGAGCCCTCAATTTGGTCCGATTCCTGGCCCAGGTTTCGCAGCCAACGCACCGCATCTTGCTCATTTTCGACTGCGAAAACCTGGGTTAAGGGAAGAATCGTATCCTTTGTATTGCGGCATAAGATACTGTACGCAGGTCAAATCCACTAAAGAACGTGGATTTGTCAGCTACAGTATCTAATATGCCCCTGCACAAGCGCCTCGAAAGCCGCCCTGATATCTTCGCGATTTCTGAAGACTTTATTCCGTTACGACTCCTAAACCCAAGTTTCGCAACCAACTCACGGCATTCTGCGTAAGATGTTGCACGATCTTAACTTAGAAAAATGCTCAAGGTATCTCCCCGGATACCCCTGCGCTTTTTCTAAGTCAATCTCGCACAACATCTTACGCATACTGCTCTACCTCGGCTCCGCTCGGCACAGCGGTTCTCGGCTGCGAAACTTGGGCTAATCCCTCAATATAGATACAATTGCATCCCGAAACGCCGTTTTGCGGACCCGACAGATGGCCTCGATCGCGGAATTGTCCATAAGGGTGTCTTTGGGACGAGGTGCTCCTTGCGGGGGAGATGTGTTCGGCTTGATTCGCAACGGAGAAATTCCCATGATTTCCGCGATGACGGTTGCCATGTCGTATTTGGTCATGGGCTCATCTCCGGAAAACTGATAAATCCCCGACACCGAGTCGCCGTCGGCCATACGCTCAACTATCCGGCCCAGCACGTACGCCACATCGTCGACGAGAATCGGATATCGCGTTGCCCAGTGATCCACCAGCATTTCCCGATTCTCGCGTACCGGGTCAATGAGTGCGGTAACCGCTGATTCCGCCATGTACTCAACGTGACCATACAAAATGGGAACTCGCAGAACTATAGAATCCGGAGCATTGTTCAGCGTTTCCAGTTCACCGGCCAGTTTGCTTTTCCCATAAAAATTGAGGGGATTCGGAGGGCTTTGCGGACTGTATGGTGGGGAGGTACCGTCGAAAACGTAATCGGTAGAGATGTATACCATTCGCGTCCCGGCGGCGCCCGACCATTGCGCCAACTGCCGTGTAGCGGTGACATTCAGAGCCCTGGTTGCATCATGGTCGCCCTCGCTGATATCCGGGCGTCTTTCAGCCGCCAAATGCAGCAGAATTTCCGGCTTTTCCGCTTCCAAAAACGTGTTCACGGCCAAATGGTCGGTGAGGTCCAGTGGGACCAGGGCATCGTGTTGCCGAGAGAATGCCAATCCTACAATCTCATGGTCTCGCGCCGTTTTGCCCAACTCGCCTAAAACCGCCCGCCCAAGCAGGCCGCTTGCGCCGGTCACAGCGATCTTCATGATGCCTCCTTTGTCGTTTCTTCAGCCTTGGTTAAACCGCTTAACCAAACCGGGCAAGCTGGAGTGAATGTCCCCGTTTGATATGGGGTTTCGTTGTCCCAGCCTTCAGCCCCCCCGTGAGAGAATCGTCCGATTCAGGTTGAATGCTGGTTTTCTGCACGGCATCATTTAAAATAGTTTCGTCCACTAACCAGAGAAAGCAGCTCATGTCTTTGTTCTCTCAGGAACCGGCTGATAAGTGCCGCTTTCCGCCACTCGACCGACAGGGGGGGCGCCAACTATTTTGCCTGTCGAGTACCTGAAAATGCGTGGATGTCGTGAGAGGACCATTCCGACGACCGCGGCATATCACAAGCAATCCATACGCTTCGCTTTCCACAAAACTGAGGAGGTCTATAGTGAGAACAGTTGTCCTTTATGAGACGTGGAAGGGCCACACTGAAAAAATCGCCGACAAGATTGGAGATGTTTTGCGTGAAAAAGGGCATGAAGTCGACGTGCTGCGCTTGAGGTCGTTGAAAGGCGGTAAGGTGGATAGCTCGTATGATGCGTGGGTTGTTGGTACCCCGGTACGCATGGGGCGGGTCCATGGGAAGGTACGATCTTTTATGGAGAACAACCGTGATCGGCTTCGAGAGAAGAAAACAGCTCTCTTTGTGGTATGTCTGGCAAAGAATTCCGGAAAATCCGAGGGACGGGAAGAAACAGAGAAATATTTACAGAGTATGCGGGACGGCCTGGGGCGTAATCCCGATCAGGAGTCGGCATTCGGCGGAAGTCTCCCGTTTACAAAATACAATCCTCTGATGAAATTCATGATGAAGAAGATTGTCGAGTCCAATGAAGGTAACATCGATACATCGAAAGACCAGGACTACACCAAATGGGATGATGTTCAATCATTTGCGGAGGGATTTGCCGAGAGACTGAAGGATTGACGTTTGTGGCCGGGATGGCATGGACGGTTGTCGGTAAAACGTGGCGAAGTGTATCAACTGTCCCGGTGTCGGGGGCTCTTGCGGTTCACTCACTATCGGGGACGAAATACCCTTATGCGGCTTCGGATCTTCGCCCTTCTTCGGTGCGCTCGGCAGTTCGGAGATGGGGCAGGGACATCTTGAAGTAGTTTCCCTCGTCTCCCGTTTCCAGCCAGATTCTGCCACCGTGTGCTGTGAGCACCAGCTTACAGAAAAAGAGTCCGAGTCCTTTGGAGTATGGCGATCCGTTTTCGCTGACACGCGAATACTTTTCGAAAATACGGTCGCGGAATTCCAGGGGAATCGGATCGCCGGTAGAGAAGAACGTTAGTACTTCCTCTTCACCATTTTGCTCTGCGGAAAATGTCACGGTTCCCCCGTCGGGAACATACTTGGCCGCGTTGTTCAGAAGATTCTGAAAGACACGATCGAGGAGGTACTTGTCCGCCGGAATCTCGAACTGGTGATTCGGGGAGATGTATTGTACACTGATATTCTTTTCCGCAAATATCGGGTTATCGCTATGTCTCTGAAAAAGCCCCGACAGCATGCGCGCGTCCAGGGCGGAATGGCGTATCGCCAGTTTACCTTCTTCCATTCTTGTTATGTCGAGGAGATTCGAAGAGAAGTTGACAATGTCATTGCATGAAGCACTGGAGAATTTTACCATTCGCTCGAGACGATGATCCATTGCGGGGATCTTTTTCTCAATCATGTAAAATGTACCTGCTATACCGGTTGCCGCATTCTTGATATCGTGTACCAAGGCGCCGGTCAGAATGTTTTTGACCCGTTCCGATTCGAGGAGCTTGACCGTGTACGACTCCAACTGGCGGTTTTTCGTGGTGAGAGACGCCGTTTGTTCACGGACGGTTTCTTCAAGATTTCGGGCGAGCCCGCGATACTTATCAATCAGTCGAGCATTCTCCAGCAGGATTGCGGCTTGTGCGGCGAGGATCTGTGCCGCTTTTTGTGCACCTTCGGTAAAGAGTTCCCCCATATTGTCGTTGGCCAGATATACGCAACCCAGATAACTTCCCGCCTTGGTTAAAGGGACACAGAGAATCGATTTCATTCTTTGACCTGTTCCACCCTCGGGCAGCCCGGCTATTTCGGATTCAGATTTACATACCAAATCGCCGTTTCGTACTTTTTTCAGAATCTCGGCACGGACCGGAAGGTCGGATTCGGCAAGCTCCCGCCCTTCGTAATTCATGGCAATACCGCGGTTATCGCCGCCATCATTGCCCCGCAAAAGAAGTTTCCCGTAGCGTGCGCCGGTAACCTGCATCTGTGCTCTAATGATTTGCTTGAGGAGTTCCCTGGTATCCTCAACGGTTTCCATCATAGCGCTCAACTGATGGAGTGTATCCAGGCGGATACGGTCAATTTCGGAATTCATTGAGAATGCGGTGGAGCGACTGGTGTTTTTCTTTTCGAGCTTTCGAGTGGTTAACTCCTCGGATTCCACGAATTCCGGTGATACTTTTGATCTGAGTCGGTCCATATCGAGAACCGCCCCACATTTGCGAAAAAGGACGTATGCTCTGTTATACTGATCTCGTGCTTTGCCTGGCTGAGTATTCTGCGACAGAAAATCACCGTAGTCACGATAAGATCGCGCTTCTTCGTACCGCATTCCCATATCGTGATGCAGGGTAATTGATCTGAGAAACAGCTTTTCAGCTTTTCGTTTTCTGTTTCTCCGGGCGTATCGCCATGCTTTGAGGCGTGAATATCCTCCTCGGTAGGCCGGATAGGTGCATGTCGCCAGTCTGAACCGCAGGAGGTCTGTGGGGCGCCGGAGAACGCGTGAAGGGGTTTGTTGGGCTTGAATCTGGGCATTTTCGAGTTCCGCGGCGAGTATGTGTGCGGGAGTTTCGTATTCTGAATTGTAGGCGTTTCCGGACATTGTATCCTGCAGATGCTTGAGACGGGCCTCGAGCGGTGTTAACCTTCCCATGAGAAGATCGGCCTGTGCCAGGGGCCAGCCCGCGTGCATAAGTGTCAAAAAAGACGTATTGTCCCGCAGTTCGGCTTCAATGTGTTCGCGAAGTGATCGGTCTTCGCTTCCCTCGGTGAGCATGGAAATGTAGTACTTTGCCGCAAGACTGGATATAAAGGTATGTTGTTCGTTCAGATTCCGACACAAGTCCAGCAACCCGTCGATCTCCCTCAGTGCTTCGGTCAGATCGCCCCGCATGAAATGAATTTTCCAGAGGTGTTCACGCTGCAAAGCCTGCGTCGTCCTGTTTCCAATAGTTTCATAGGTACTGGCGCTTTTTTTCAACGATTCGACTGCTCTGTCCCAGTCCGCGCTGAAGTAATGGAGTATTCCAAGGAAGAATTCAGCGAACGCGCGGGCGTCCGGTCGCTTGCTGGAGGCTGCGATCCGGATGGCCTGGCGAACATAGTAAAAGCTGCGCTTTTTCCGGCAACATTGATATGAGGGAACACTGTGAAGCGTATAGGCTTCGGATTTTTCGGCGCATGAAATCAGCTTGTGAGCCGTCCGCAACCCTTTCAGGTGCGCAAGGAAGCCGCGGGACATATGATGGAAATAAAGTGAGTAGCTCAGATGGTTGAGCATGCGCACCTTCAGAAGTGAAATGTTATCGCAATTGTTGGACGTTCCAAATCCCGGCAACACTTTTGAGAATGCTTTCGCAAACAAGCTTCTGGCGATCTCGAGTATGAGGCGAAGAGCGATGCTGAATGTTCTTTCCGGGATTCGAACACCCGAAGCGTTCAACGCCGCGCCGAATGTCTCAATTGCGGCATTGAAATCACCCATATTGTGATGGATAACGCCGAGTTTGTACCGTATCAGAGCCTCGGAATAGCCCTGTTTTCCCTCATGTTCATGCAAGAGGATTTCAAACATCTTGAGCGCTTGCTCGTTACGCCCGCAAAGCATGAGCAGGTCGCCCAGCCGACCCTGAATGTCGGTGATTGCACGATGCGGCTCCGGGTATTCATTCGACTCCGACTGAAGCAGCAGCAGCGCGCGATTGTAGAAATGAATTGCGGTTTCATGTGCAATGGATTCCGAAGCGTGAATCGCGGCAAGGCGGCAGGCGTCGATAGCCCTTCGTGCATCGGTTCCCTTGAGCGAACTCTGCGCCGCGTTGAAAAGATATTCTCTCTGATTTTTTGCCAGTTCGAGGAATGTCTCAGTCAAAGTGTTATACAGCCGTCCCCGTTCTTCCGCGCTCAGGGCCCCCGAAACCGATTCCTGTACCCGGTCGTGTGTAAAGCTGTATCCACCGTGTAAATGCCCGCGCAAGAACCCTTTTTTCTCAAGAGAATCCGCTACTCTTCGGGCATTCTCCTCATCCAGATCGACAACGGAACCCGACATAGAGGGTGTATGTATTCCCTCAATCAAACTCGCTACAGTCAAATATCTGCGTTCCTGTTCACTAAGCTCTTCCAACTGCAGAAGAACTATCGAAGCGGGATCGAATTTTGCCGGAATTTCGTCGTCCTCGGGGCAGGTGTAATGCCATTCGTTTCCGTCCCTGTACAGATGCTTACTCGTAACCAACCATCGACACGCTTCGTCCAGGAACAGTGGACGACCGTCGATACGCTGAGCGAGAGATTCGGTAAGGCAATCCAGCCCTTGTAGCGGGCCAAATCTTTTCCGTATGTATGTGTTCACATCGTTGCGGTTGAAAGCTCCCACTTTTATGAACTGATCCGGGGCATAACTGTGCAGGTCCGATCCGTGCACGAAGGTGTCCCCGGAGTTATCACCGGTTCTGTAGAATACCAGATGGAGGCATGGAAAATCCGTCTCCCACAGGTCCCGAATGATATCGAATGACGCCTTGTCGATCCATTGCATGTCGTCGATTGCGAAGACCAGTGGATAGACGCCTGCCAGTACATGCATCATTTTCCGTAGAACATGTTCGGTTCGTTCCCGTTCTTTGCTCACCTCAACTTCGTTAACCGGATTCACCGTTTCAAAGAAGTCGCTCATTTCCGGGATGGATCGGCAGATAACTCCGGAATCGGCGGCAAGTTCCTTTTCGACGTGTGCTCTGAACTCTTTGGCCGCAACAGGATCCCGAACCAGTCCATTCAGAAGCTCGAGAACGAAATCGCGAATCACTGAAAACGGCTGGTGAGGAGAGAAACGGTGGCACTTGACATTCCGAAATTGTATGCCGGCGCCCGCGGCGCGTTTTCTGACTTCGATCAATATCTCGCTTTTGCCGATACCCGAGGGGCCGGAGACGACCGCGAGGTACTGCCTTTTTCTATTCTTTGCCTGGGAAAGCCCTTCGATCAAGGATTCCACAATTTTTTCGTGCGCCACGAAGGATCGATTTCGGTTGACGGCAAGAAGAGCATCACGATTTCCCACCTCAAACCGTTCATCGTTCACTCCATGATCACGCAGAGAATGGGACAAGTCGTGCATGAATCCCGCGGCCGTCTGATAGCGATCGTCCGGATCGGCTCGGAGTGACTTCAGTATAACGCCATTCAACGTCGCCGGGATGCCCCGCACGGGTTCCACTTCACGTTTCAGAATCGAGTCGAACAGTGCGAGAATATCGTCTTGCTCCTCTGAAAACGGCAGATTGCCGGAGATCAGTCTGTATAGCACCAGTGCCGTGCAGAATAGATCGGATCGTCTGTCGATTTTGAATCGAGTGACACCCGTTTGTTCAGGAGAGAGGTAGGGAGGAGTTCCGCGCATATGGCCTTCCGGCATGCGCGTCGCGTCCTCTTCGGCAATGGCCAGTCCAAAATCCAGGATCTGGACGTGCATCTCATTGTCCACAAAAATGTTATGCGGATTTATGTCGCAGTGAACAAAACCCTTGTTGTGAACGTATTCCAAAGCGTCCAGGACCGGTAGTGTGATGCGAACGGCGTCTTCGGGAGAAAAATGGGATCCTTGTGAAAGAATCGCGGACAGGGTCTGTCCTTTGCGAAAGGGATAAACGATGCCGGGAAGTCCCTCATCCGAGACGGTCGCCACCGGTCGGGCAATTGAGGAATGCTCGAGTGACGAAGCAAGGGCCATTTCCGAGGTGAACCGGATACGCCGATCCAGCATCTGCCTCCCGGAAATGCCCTGATCATGCATTCGTTTAAGAAGAAACAGCTCGCCGTCGGCCCGAGAGCGAATTAAATAGATATCGCTTTCGCTTCCTTCTGATATGATATTGAGCTTCTCGTATTCCACAACTCCTCGACTTGCCTTTGCGGGACTCGGGATTCCCGATACTTAACCCAAGTTTCGCAACCAACTCACGGCATTCTGCGTAAGCCGGCGCGCGA